>JAQYFM010000154.1 GCA_028723145.1 Spirochaetales bacterium
AGGAAATGCCTTTCTCAATTCTGGAATAACAAAATAATCAACACTTTCAGAAGTCGTACACCCCTTCAATTTACTTCTAAATATTACATTCATATCAAGAGCTATGACATTATATTTATTGATATGATTTTCAAATGATGGTGTTGTAGATATTTTTAGATCAGAAAATATTTCATGAGAATCACAGCCTTTAGAGTAGTAGGCTGCTATCATATTTGCAGCCATTGTCTTTCCAAACCTTCTTGGACGTGAAGAACAAATAAATTTATCCTTTATATCTATTTTATTATTTAATTCTTTTATCAAGAGGGTCTTATCAATATAATGGAGGCGCTGTTTATCTTCAATAAAGTTATTTAATCCTGGATTTAAATATGTTCCCATCTATTTCCTCGTTTTTAATGATATTATGGTTGAAAATAAATGTAAACCAAAATGGATTTCTTTCCTTGCCAAATAAGCTATCAAATAGGTATGCTTAAGCTATGATTGAAGTTTTAATTGAAAATAATAGAAGTATTGCTAAAGATGGTGAAAAGATAATAGGTGAGTGTGATTACACTGTTAATGATGATATTTGGTCTTTTGATCATACCTTTGTAGATCCTTTTTATGGTGGGCAGGGTATAGCTAAACGCTTAGTTGAATGTGCACTTGAAAAAGCAAAGATGGAAAATGTAAAGGTTAATCCTGTTTGTTCATATGTTAAGAAGATATTTGATAAAAATCCTAAAGAGTTTTGTGACCTTAAAGCATATTCTTTTTATGGATGGAAGAGTAAAAGCGTAGGTGCTAATGATGAAAGAATAAAGAACCAAAGACATCTTTATGATCTTTTATCAAAATGTTGGTCAATAGAAACCTGTGCTCCTCGACTTAGAGATAAATGGAGTGATGATAACATTACTCTTGGGCAGTGCTCTATTACAGCCTTTCTTGCCCAAGATATCTTTGGCGGAGAGGTTTATGGCATTGTATTAGAAGATGGTTCACATCACTGCTTTAATAAGGTAAATGATGTAGTCTTTGACCTTACTTCAGAGCAGTTTGGTGATAAAAATCTAGATTACTCTAATTGCGTTAGAGAGCATAGAGAGGAACACTTTTCTAAAAAAGAAAAGTATGACCGCTATTTACTTTTAACTGAGAGGCTTAAGAGCGTTCTTTAATAAACCTTTCGAATAAATCAAGGGCAGAATTTACTGTTTTCATACATCTCTTTCCTTCTTCGAAGTTTTTTGGCTTTAAGCATGAGCACTCGATTGAGGAAAGAGCTTTTCTAAATTCTTCAACAAATTCTCCACACATTGGCATAAAGCCTTCAGTTGCATGAGCTCTTTCTTTGATGAAAAGCTTTCCAAGTGCAGCTATTGAAGCTGTTAGAGCACCACATGTGATGCCACATCCACAACCTCCACCAAAGCCTCCGATTAAGAGAAAATCATCTTCTGTTAGATTTAAATGATATTCATCATTTATGATATGAAGTACTGTCTCTGCACAGTTTTGATCTTTATCTAAATAGTAATATGGAACATTATCTTTAAGCATATTAAGAATAATACCATAAAACATAGTTTAAACTATGGATAAGAATTATATTTTTCTGCTAATTTTGTCTTAAACCATTTATTAATGGGAAGGAGATGATAATGGTATTTGATAGAAGACCAGATGATATGGTTAGAATCACAACTACTGAACTTGCAAATCAATTTATCGATGAGCAGATTGTTGCACTTAGAGAACAAGTTAAAGACAAGAAGGTTCTTCTTGCACTTTCTGGTGGTGTTGATTCATCTGTAGTAGCAGCACTTTTAATTAAAGCTATTGGAAAACAACTTGTTTGTGTTCATGTTAACCATGGACTTCTTCGTAAAGGCGAACCTGAACAAGTAATTGAAGTTTTCCAAAATCAGATGAATGCAAATTTAATCTATGTTGATGCAACAGATAGATTCCTTGATAAACTTGCAAATGTTTCTGATCCTGAAACAAAAAGAAAGATAATTGGTGGAGAATTTATTGAAGTATTTGCTGAAGAAGCAAGAAAGTTAGATGGTATTGAATTCTTAGCTCAAGGTACAATTTGGCCTGATATCTTAGAGAGTGAACACGGAATTAAAGCACACCACAATGCAGGTGGTCTTCCTGAGGATATGAATTTTGCTCTAGTTGAGCCAGTTAAAATTCTATTTAAAGATGAAGTTAGAATTGTTGGCAAGGCTTTAGGTCTTCCTGATAACATGGTATTTAGACAGCCATTCCCAGGTCCTGGCCTTGGTGTAAGATGTCCTGGTGCTATTACAAGGGATAGACTTGAGGCTGTAAGAGAATCAGATGCAATTCTTCGTGAAGAATTTAGTAAGAATGGTTTAGAAGGAAAGGTTTGGCAGTACTTTACTGTTGTTCCTGATTTCAGATCAACTGGTATTAAGGATGGTAAGAGATCTTTTGAATGGTCTGTTATTATTCGTGCTGTTAATACCTCTGATGCGATGACTGCTGAAGTTGAAAATATCCCATTTGCATTAATGCAACATATAGTAAAGAGAATTACTAGTGAGGTTAAGGGGGTAAACAGAGTTCTTTATGACTTTACTCCAAAACCAACAGGAACTATTGAGTTTGAATAAAATTCACAATGACTTGCAGTGGCTTAAAAGAAGAAACTGTAAGTCTTTTTTTTTAATGTGATGTACGGATAAATAATTTATTGTATAGTGGTAGTTAGATTTAAAAAGAGAGTAATGTATGGCCTATCCAAAACCTTTATCACAAAAGACAATTGATAAAATGTATCTTGATTCAGGACTGACAGAAGAAAAAATAACTTTCTTAAGAAGGCTATTTGATGGGGCTGCTGCATTATATGGTGTTATCACTTTAGATGATTTATGGAATGTATATAGAGAATATGCATCTAAAATACCTGCAGTAAGGATACACAGAAAGGATATTTATAACTTTTCTTCCATTGCACGTCGTGAAGTACATGATTATTACGTCTATGAAGTTGATGAGTTGTATAAAGAAGAGCAAAGGGAAGATAAGTATAGGTATATTATATTTCATGAAATAATGGATTTTATTCCTAATGATGCCTTTTATAAAATAGAGGAATTAGCAAATAAACATTCATTTTATGTTCCAGATAACTTACTTTCCTTAAAAGGACATGTTAAATCAGAAGCTGAAGGTAAATTATATAATTATATAGAAAATATCAAAGCTAATTCACCTGTTTTAAGAAATAGGTTTTTAAAAGAAAAAACTAAGCCATCACCTCATCAAGGTAAAAAGCTTAAAGATTTTACATTCCTTAGTGATAATGAACAATTTCAACTTGATTGGGAAAGTGGTAAGATT
>JAQYFM010000155.1 GCA_028723145.1 Spirochaetales bacterium
GACAAAAAGTTGCCACTTGATGATGGTAGTCATATTATTTATGTAAATGCTAATAATAAAGGAAGAGAAGATTTAGATAATCTTATGCAAAGTCTAGTAGCATATGATTATCGTGAAATGAAAGATACTGTAATTAGGGAGACAACAATGACTTATAAAACAACAGTAGAAGGTGAAGATCATGTTTGTGATGCTGTACAACAATATGCAGAAAAGTCTTATGATAAAGGAAGAACTGAAGGTATGGCTAAAGCTTTATTAGATCTAGTTAATAAAGGAACCATTACCTTAGACTATGCAATTGAGAATTCTAGCTTACCAAAAGAAGAGTTTTTATCTATAGCAAAATCCTTAGGGTATAAGCTTTAATTTAGTTATCTTGATAAGCATGATAGCAAGAGAAATATTTGCTACATGCTTTGTTAATTTAATCTTCAAAGTAAAAAACTAAATGATTATTAGACGATGAAAGATAATGTAATAAAGGAATGTACTATGAATTATAAGGTAACAATAGAAGGCGAAGATCATATTTGTGATGCTGTACAACAATATGCAGAAAAGTATGCAGCTAAGTATTATGATAATGGAAGAACTGAGGGTATTGGTATCGCTGTTAAAGCCTTATTAAATCTAGTTGCTAAAGGTATTATTACTTTAGACTCTGCAATTGTTGACTCAGGATTAAAAAAAGAAGAGTTCTTATCTATAGCAAAATCCTTAGGGTATAAGCTTTAATTAAGTTATCTTGATAAGCATGGTAGCAAGGAAAATACTTGCTACATGCTTTGTTAATTTAATCTTAAAAGTAAAAGACTAAATATTATCATTTAAATATTCTAAAGCGTAAGCAACATGTAATGCTGTTGCAACTTCAAGAGATTTCTCATCAATATCAAATGATGAGTCATGATGAGCTAATGTTGTTTCTTTAATTTCAGGGTTTCCTGAGCCTACATATGCATAGCATCCTGGAACCTCAAGAATAAACTCTGCAAAGTCATCACCGCCAAGAGAATAAGGACGATTTGTGATAACATTATCCCGTCCAAATAACTTTGCTGCTACTTCAGCAACTTCTTTACTAGGTATTTCAGGGTTTATTAAAGGAGCCGTAAAATCTTGATACTCAATTTCAGCACTTCCTCCATAAAGTTTAGCTGTATTTTCAGCCAATTCTTTTAGTTCAGATTTTACTTTACTTCTAATTTCAGGATACATAACTCTTATAGTACCCTCTAATACAGCTTCCCCAGCAACAATGTTATATGCAGTTCCAGCAACTATTTTACCAATTCCAATAATAACAGAGTCTGTTGGATTAGTTCTTCTGGTTACTAAGCCTTGTGCTCCTACTGTTATCATGGAAGCAATGTATGCTGCATCTACACCTAATTCAGGTGTTGATACATGTGCACATGCACCATTTACTTTTATTTTAAAATAATCGACAGAAGCGTTATTAGGACCTGCTGTAGCAGAAACCTTTCCTGCTAAAATATTTGATGCTAAGTGAATGCCGAAGCATCTATCACCTTTAACTAAGCCTTCACCAACGAAGATATTTGCTCCATAACCTATTTCTTCAGCTTGTTGGAAGCAAAATGCAATAGAACCTTTAATGTCTTCTTTGTGTTTTACCAAGATTCTAGCTGCTTCTAATAAACAAGCTGTATGTGCATCATGTCCGCAAGCATGCATTTTACCTGGATTAACACTTTTATAAGAACACTCATGGGTTTCCGTTATCGGAAGTGCATCGATATCAGCACGTAAGATTAACGCCTTACCTGGTTTAGATCCTTCTAAAAGAGCATATACTCCAGTTTCACCTACTCTTCTTGGGTTAAGACCTATTTTATTTAGCTCTTCTTCGATGAATTTTGCTGTCTCATATTCTTCTCTTGGAAGTTCTGGGTGAGTGTGCAAATAACGACGAAGAGAGACCAAATAGTCCCTCTCCTCTAAAACTTCTTGTTTGATAGTTTCAATTGAATAACTCATTAATTCTTTCCCGCAAGCTCTTTGAGAGCATCAACACTTGTTGCCTTCTTTGAGTAAAGAGAAAGAGGAGCAATTAATGTATCACCGATAGCTTCAATTTTATAACCATTAGCATTTACTTCTTTGTTTAAGTAAGCCTTGTGCTGGAAGGCATTGATGTTAATATCACCATTGTTTAATGCTTCGTTAGGAAGGTTATAAGCATCAAATTCAACACGTTCGATGTAGATATTATCACCTCTTTCATCTAATACCTTTTGAACTGCATTCCAGTACTCGTTAGCAGCACCACAAAGACCGACCTTTACAACTGTCTTACCAGCAGGTGAAGATACATAGTTATCAACTACATCAAGTACATCTGGATACTGAACTGTTGCACTATCATATTTAAATGCTGGGAAGTAAGCTTCTTTATATTTTGCAAGAAGGTATTCAGCTACAAGCTCTGTCTGGTATGCTGATACAATCTTCTTATAAACAGGATTATCTTTTTCATTTGAACGAGCAACGATGATGTTTACAAATGGGTTATTACCACCTTCATCTTGTGTTTCAATTAAGATTGCGTCCTTAGATGGTACTAAGCCTGCAGATGTTGCATATGTTCCATTAATTGTGGAAGCACCAAAGTCATCAAGTGTTGAATAAAGTGTATTAGCTGTTGTTGGTATAATTTCAATATTATAGATGTACTTTGTTACATCTTTAATCTCAGGTGAATAACCAACTGCTGGATCTACTTCAATTAAGCCCGCTGTTTCAAGAAGCTTAATAGCTCTTGCTTGGTTTGTTGCATCATCAGGTACACCGATTTTTAATGCAGCTTTTTCAGATGAGCCAGCAGCAAATGCTGAAGTAACGATTAATAGTGAAATAAGAGCGAATGTTATTAATTTTTTCATTTTATTTTCCTTTAAAAGTGCATAATTATGCACTGAATATACACAGAATATACATCAGTCAATAATGACGTCCAATAAGCCTAGAATAATAATGTAAAGTGATTTTATATAAGAAGATATTATGCCCAGATGGGCATCATCATGGAGAGCATGCACATGTATGACATTGTAGAATTTTTATAGTTATTCATTTTTTGCCCTCCTAAAAGGATGCCCTAATAATAGCACTTTACGAATATTTATGCAATCTTAAATACTATCTTTTTTGTATATCTTATGGATAAATGTTCTATTTGTTGTTTTCTTAGCAATAAATGAACCAATTGCTTGAATAATACATACAGCAATTAATAGTACAACTACACAAACATTAACAATATCAGGGTGTCCCTGACCTTGACCATAGTTAATTGCAAAGGAACCAATACCACCTGCACCTACTGCACCTGCCATTGTAGTAAGTCCAATTAAGCTTATTGCAGTAATTGTTGTTACTCTTGCAAGTTCTGGTACTGCTTCATGGAGATATACTCTAAAAATAAGCCCAAAAGTTCCAGAGCCCATTGATCTTGCGGCTTCAATTTTTCCTGGTGATACGTTTGCTAAAGCTGTTTCAACTTGTCTTGAGAAGAAAGGTACTGTACCAAAGATAAGTGGAATTACTGCACCTTTAACGCCAATGGCAGTTCCTACCATAAGACGGGTAAATGGAATTAAGAAAATTAATAAAATTACAAATGGGATTGCTCTAAAAACATTGATAAAAATATCAATAATTCTAAATATTACTATATTTTGTTTTATACCATCCTTTTTGGTAATTGTTAAAACTACGCCGAAGAATAAGCCTAAGATAAATGAAATTATACCTGGGATTAAAAATAATGACCAAGTATCAATTAAGCTTTGAATAAATCTAGTTCTATATGCCCAAATATTAGGTGCTA
>JAQYFM010000156.1 GCA_028723145.1 Spirochaetales bacterium
CGGTATTGTAGTGAGCGACAAGATGGACAAGACCATCGTTGTTGAGGTTACCAATAGAACCCTTCACCCTCTCTACAAGAAGTACGTTAACAGTACTAAGAAGATCAAGGCTCATGACGAGAAGAATGATGCTCATGTCGGCGACACAGTAACAGTTGTTGAATGCCGCCACCTCAGCAAAGATAAGTGCTGGAGACTTGAGAAGATCGTTGAAAGAGCACGCTAAGGAGAACTGTTATGGTACAGATGCAGACTTATTTGAATGTAGCGGACAACAGTGGTGCAAAGCGTGTGCAGTGCATCAAGGTTCTTGGTGGTAGCCATAGATATGTTGCTTCAGTAGGCGATATTATCGTAGTTGCTGTTAAGGACGCACTTCCAAACGGAACTATTAAAAAGGGTGACGTTTTGAAGGCTGTTATCGTTCGTACAAAGAAGGAATACCGCAGACCTGACGGTACCTATATCAGGTTCGATGACAACGCTTGTGTTATCATCGATGCCAACAATAACCCACGCGGAAAGCGTATCTTTGGGCCAGTAGCTCGTGAGCTTCGTGACGGCTATATGAAGATCGTTTCACTCGCACCGGAAGTGTTGTAGGAGAACAAACATGAGACTAAAGAAAAACGACACAGTCAAGATTATTGCAGGTAAAGATAAAGGCAAAATCGGTAAGATTGTGAAGATCAACCCAGAAACTGAAAGGGTTATCGTCCAGGGCGCTAACATGGTCACAAAGACTATGAAAAAGAAGAGCCAGCAGGATAAGGGCGGTATCATGGTAGTTGAAGCTCCAATCCACGTTTCAAATGTTGCTTTAGTAAGCAAGGATAAGGAATCAAAGGTTGGATACAAGCTTGATAACGGCAAGAAGGTCCGTTATGCAAAGAAGACAGGTGAGGTACTCTAAAATGGCTGATAAGTTTATCCCTAATTTCAAAGTTAAGTACACTGAAACAGTTGCACCTGAACTTTTAAAAGAGTTCGGTTACTCATCTGTCATGCAGATTCCTGCTATCGAGAAGATTACTCTCTCTGTAGGTGTTGGTGAAGCAACAACTAACAAGAAGCTTCTTGAAGCAGCAGTTAAGGAACTCGAGCAGATTTCAGGCCAGCACGTTGTAAAGACAAGAGCTAGAAAGTCTATCGCTAACTTCAAGGTTAGAGAGGGACAGGAAATCGGTGCCATGGTTACACTTAGAGGTGATAACATGTGGTACTTCCTCGAGAGACTCATCAGCATCGCACTTCCTCGTGTCAAGGACTTCAAGGGTGTAAATCCTAATGCCTTCGATGGACACGGAAACTACTCACTCGGTATTACAGAGCAGATTATCTTCCCAGAAATCGACTTTGATAAAATTGAAAGAGTTAGTGGCCTCAACATTGCAATCGTCACTTCTGCTAACACTGACGAAGAAGCATTTGCCCTGCTTAAGAAGCTCGGCATGCCTTTTGCGAAATAAGGAGCTTAAGTAATGGCAAAGAAGTCTTTAATCGTTAAATGTAATAAGGACCCAAAGTTCTCAACACGTTCTTATAACCGTTGTAGAATCTGCGGACGTCCTCGTGGATATATGCGCAAGTTTGATATGTGCAGAGTTTGCTTCCGCAAGCTTGCAAGTGAAGGCCAGATCCCTGGCGTTACCAAATCTAGCTGGTAGGAGTAGAGATATGGCAGTAAGTGATCCAATTGCTGATATGCTGACTAAGATCAGAAATGCTAGTCTGGCTAAGCACGAAAAAGTAGATATTTCAAATAGCAAGATGAAACTCCAGATCATCAAGATCATGAAGAACGAAGGTTTCATCAAGAATTTTAAGAAGGTAACTAAGGATAACCAATCAGTTATCAGAGTATACCTCAAGTACGATGATGCTCAGGCACCTGTTATTCACGGTCTCGAGCGTATCTCCACTCCTGGTCGCCGTGTTTATAGCGGTTACAAGGATATGCCACGTGTCTACAATGGCCATGGTGTAGTGGTAGTATCTTCTTCAACTGGTGTTATCACTGGCAAAAAAGCCACTGAGAACAAAGTTGGTGGCGAATTGATCTGCACAATCTGGTAAGGGAGGAAGCAAATGTCACGTATTGGTAAATTACCTGTTGCGATTCCTGCTGGTGTTAAGGTCACAGTTGCTAATGAGCTTATTACTGTAGAAGGCCCAAAGGGCAAGCTCACTCAGCCAACACGCCCAGAAGTCGCTATCGAGGTAAAAGATAACGAAGTCATCGTTACTCGTCATGATGATGAGATGGCATCAAGAAGCTGTCATGGTCTTTATCGCCAGTTGATTCAGAACATGATCATCGGTGTAAGCCAGGGCTTCTCAAAGGTTCTTGTAATCAATGGTGTAGGTTATAGAGCAGAGCTTAAGGACAACGTTCTTACACTCAGCCTTGGATATTCAACAATCATCGATTACATCATTCCTGAAGGCATCACAGCTAAGGTCGATGGTACTAAGGTTGCTATCTCCGGTATCGATAAGGCAAAGGTCGGACAGGTCTGTGCCGAAATTCGTTCCCTCAGAGCTCCTGAACCTTATAAGGGTAAGGGAATCAAGTATGAGACCGAGAATATCCGCCGCAAGGTCGGTAAGTCCGGTGGTAAGAAATAAGGGGTATAGCAAATGAACAGAATTGTCGATAAAAATCGCAAATTAGCTAAGCGTAAGGCACACATCAGAAAGAGAATTTCTGGTACTCCAGAAAGACCACGTATGACAGTTTTCAGAAGTAACCTTCATATGTACGTACAGGTCATTGATGATGTTGCAGGAAATACACTTGTCTCCGCTTCTACCGTCGAAGCTGACCTCAGAGGTCTTAAGAATAACGTTGCTGATGCTGCAAAGCTTGGTGAAGTTGTTGGTAAGAGACTTCTCGAGAAGAATATCGATACAGTAGTATTTGACCGTAACGGTTACATCTACCACGGTATCGTAAAAGCTATCGCAGACGGCGCTCGCGCAGCTGGTGTTAAGTTCTAAGGAGTTTGATATGGAAAAAGCTAGAGAAAAAGAAGTTAAAGACGGATACGTAGAAAAACTTATCAAACTCAACCGTGTTGCTAAGGTCGTAAAGGGTGGTAGAAGATTCTCTTTCGCTGCTCTCGTAGTTGTTGGTTATGGTGACGGCAGAGTAGGTTACGGTTTTGGTAAAGCTAACGACGTAACTGATGCTATCAGAAAAGCAACAGACAAGGCTAAAGCAAGCCTCATCACAGTACCTCTCAAGGGTAATACAATTCCTCACGAGATGCTTGGTAAGTTCAAGAGCGCAAGTGTTCTTGTTCGCCCAGCAGTTCCTGGTACTGGTGTTATCGCAGGTGGTGCAGTTCGTGCAGTTGCTGATGCAGCTGGAATCAAGGATATGCTTAGTAAGTCTCTTGGTTCAAAGAACTCTATCAACACTGTTAAGGCTACTTTCGATGCATTTGAAAACCTTTTCGATGCAAAGAAAATCGCTGCTAACAGAGGTAAATCTCTGAAGGAAATGTGGGGTTAATCATGGCAGAAAAACAGATCAAAATCACACTCATCCATTCAGTTGCAGGCACTCTTCCAAAGCAGAGAAAGACTGTAAAGGCTCTTGGACTTGGAAAGATGCACAGCTCTGTTGTTCATGTTGCTACACCTGCTACTCTCGGTATGGTTCGCACTGTAGCTCACTTAGTAAAAGTTGAGGAGATGTAAGATGGGACAGATTAACGCACCATACGGTGCAAACGCAAAAAAGACCATTGTTGGTCGTGGCGCTTCATCTAAGGGTAGAGCATGTGGCCGCGGTCATGATGGACAGAACAGCCGTTCAGGCGGCGGTGTTCGCCTTGGATTCGAAGGTGGACAGATGCCTCTTTACAGACGTGTTGCACGTCGCGGCTTCTCAAATGCACCATTCAAGGTAACATATCAAGTTATCTCCCTTGATACCATCAGCGAGAAATATGCTGACGGTGAGACAGTAAGCCTCGAAACTCTTAAGGCTAAGGGTATTGTTAAGGGTGTTGGTGTTCAGGTTAAGGTTCTCTCTAACGGTAGCCTTACAAAGAAAGTCGCTTTTGAAGGAGTAAAAATGTCTCAGTCTGCTAAAGCAGCAGTAGAGGCAGCTGGTTGCTCCGTAAAATAAAAAAAGAAGGTAATCATGTCAAATTCACTCACAGATATGATGAGAATGAAGGACATCAGAACCAAAGTACTTATTACGATCGGCTTACTTGTTGTAAGCCGTATCGGAACGGTGATTCCAATACCTGGTATCGATCCTAACGTTCTCGAGAACTACTTCATGCTCCAGAGCAATTCCTCTACAATTGGATTTGCAGAGTACTTGAATTTCTTCTCAGGTGGTGCTTTTAGTAATTTCTCACTGTTCATGCTCGGTGTAATGCCTTATATCAGTACACAGATTATTGTTCAGCTTTTAATGCTTGTTGTTCCATCCCTTAAGAAGCTTGCTCAAGATCCTCATGGAAGTAAGAAGATTCAGCAGTACACACGCTATGGTACAATCCTCGTATGTATGATTCAGGCCTTAGTCGTTACTGTATATGCAAAGTCAATAGAAAGCTACGGATTCAATATTGTTACGATTGACAACACAGTACTCTTTACTATCGTTGCCATGATTAGTACAACAGCAGGCTCCATGCTCCTCATCTGGCTCGGTGACAAGATTACTCAGCACGGAATCGGGAACGGTATTTCACTCTTGATTTTTGCAGGTATCGTAGCAAGAATGCCTTCTGCTTTCGGTACTCTTATCAGCAGTATTTCAGCAGGTACTCTTAATCCTGTAGCTCTTATCCTTGTTGTAATCATGTTTGTTTTCGTAGTAATCATGGTTGTATTCGAGGAACAGGGTCAGAGAAAGATTCCTGTCAACTACGCAAAGCGCGTTGTAGGCAGAAAGATGTACGGTGCAGGTTCATCTTATATCCCATTTAAGATTAACCCATCAGGTGTAATCCCAGTAATTTTTGCATCTGCGCTGCTTACCTTCCCGCTTCAGATTGCATCATCCCTAGGAAATAATGTAAGATGGTTGCAGTCAGTCGCTAATTTCTTAAATCCTCAGGGTGCCCCTTATCTAATTATCTACACCCTGCTGATTATAGGTTTTGCGTTCTTCTATACTCAGATCAGCTTAAATCCGATCGAGATGGCTAAGAACATCAGAGACAACGGTGGTTCAATCCCTGGTGTCAAGAACGAGAATATGGAGAAGTACCTTACTAAGGTTCTTAACAGAATCGTTCTTCCTGGTGCAATCTTCCTTGCTTTCATCGCTCTGATTCCAACACTGATTCAGAAGTTCTTTAACTTCCCTGCTGCAGTAGCAATGCTCTTCGGCGGTACATCACTTATCATCATGGTTGGTGTATGCCTTGACACTGTTAGACAGCTTGATGGTCTCATGAAGATGCATCACCACGAC
>JAQYFM010000157.1 GCA_028723145.1 Spirochaetales bacterium
AAATGAATAAATAAATTTAGTAAAATTTTAGTAAATATTAATTTTTTGTATACAATATTCAAAAATTTGTATTAATACCTATAGAAAATCAAAAAAAACTAATTCTCAAACACTATCTATAGAAATTATCCTCGAAAAGACTGTATGTCTTGAAAGACAAACAATTTAAGATAGTTAAAACTAACTCCAAATATATTAGTATTTGGGAAATTAAGGGAGAAAAAATGAAAAAGGTATTAACAGTTCTTCTTGTCTGCTCAATTGCAGTTTCATCAATTTTTGCTCAGGGTCAAATGGAATCTGAAAGACCAGTAAAGCAAGATGTTAAGACAGGTCTTGCTCTCATCACATCAGCTTCTGGTAAAGCTGCTACAAGTAAGGGTGATGGTCAGGGTACAGCTAATATTTCTCTTGTTGCTGTAACAATAACTGAAGATGGTAAGATTGAATCATGTGTAATCGATGCAATTCAGGGAAAAGTAAAGTTCTCAGCTGAAGGCAAGATTACATCAGATAAGAGCACTCCAGTTCTTTCAAAGAACGAGCTTGGAACAGGCTATGGCATGATCAAAGCAAGTAAGATTGGTAAGGAATGGAATGAGCAGGCTGCTGCACTTTCTAAGTATGTAGTTGGTTTAACAGCTGATGAAGTAAAAGCTATTACACTTTCTTCTGCTTCAAGGAATGGTGTTGACCTCGCATCTTCTGCTACAATTGGTTATGATGATATCATCGAAACTATTGTTAAGGCTATGGAGAATGCAAAGAACTTAGGGGCTAAGAGCGGTGATACACTTTATCTTACACACTATACAAACAACTCAAAGAGTAAGGATGCAACATCTAAGGGTGATGGCCAGACTCAGACATATGCAACTGTTGCAGCTATCACAGTTGATGGTGATGTAATTACTTCAATGTTTGTTGATGCAGTTCAACCAACAGTTAAGTTCAATGCTAAGGGTGAAGTAACTTCAGATGCAGCTTATGTTAAGACAAAGAACGAGCTCAAGGAAGCTTACGGCATGGCTAAAGCTAGCTCAATTGGTAGAGAATGGTACTTACAGGCTGAATCATTCTGCCAGTATGCTACAGGTAAGACTATTTCTGCAGTAATGGGTACACCAGTAAACGAAAAGGGTGTTGCTACAGACGCTGACTTAGTATCATCTGTTACTCTTGCAGTTGCTAACTTCACAGACCTCATTGCAAAGATTGCAAAATAAGGACTAAAAAATTGAAAAAAGGTAAATGCCTAATTATTTTATTAACATTTATCATTGTATTTACCGGATGTACTAAGAAAGAGTCATCCGGTAAAGATTTAGAGCGCTATAGCGCTACATTCCTCTCACTTTTTGACACTGTAACCTCTATGGTAGGTTATGCTGAAAGTGAAGAGGAATTTAATATTGTTTCCAAGCAAATTCATGATGAAATGCTTACATACCATCGTTTATACGATATTTATAACAGCTATGATGGCATAGTAAATATGAAAGATATTAATGAAAATGCTGCAAAAGCTCCGGTAAAAGTCGACCCAAAAATAATTGATTTATTACTATTTTCAAAAGAAATCTACAAGGAAACTAACCATAGAGTAAACATTGCACTTGGAAGTGTATTATTACTTTGGCATGAAGCGAGAGAGGATGGATTATATGACCCATCATCAGCATATCTACCTGATATGGATGAGTTACTAGAGGCTAGCAAGCATACAGATTTAGATAAAGTCATAGTTGATGACAAAAATAATACTGTTTACTTTGCTGACCCTGAGCTTCGTCTTGATGTAGGGGCAATTGCTAAAGGCTATGCTACACAAAAAGCTATTGAAAATGTAGATATAAGTTTACTAATTAGTGTTGGAGGAAATGTTGCTTCAACAAAGGCAAAGCCTGATGGTTCTGAATGGATAGTTGGTCTACAGGACACCGAAGGTGTTGATGGAAGCTATAAGCAAAAAGTAAAGCTTGATAAAGGTGCCGTTGTAACTAGTGGAGACTACCAGCGCTATTACGTTGTAGATGATGTTGCATACCACCACATTATTGATCCTGATACACTTATGCCAGGACGCTATTGGAGAGCTGTTTCTGTTATTGTTCCAGATTCAGGACTAGCAGATGGACTATCAACTGCCCTATTTTTAATGAATATGGAAGATGGTCAAAAGCTACTTGATAAATTCAATGGAGTTGCACTTTGGACTGCACTCGATGGAACAGAATATAAAAGTAAAGGCTTTGATAAAGTCGCTAAAGACTAATTGGTGTGCTTTTTGCACCACCAATGGTCTTTTTCTTTTATAACCTCAATATCAAATACTTTATCTATTAATCTCGATGCATAAACATCCTCAGGGGAACTAGAAGATATAATTTGTCCCCTATCCATTAAAACAAAATAATCAGCTATCTCTAATGCATGACTTAAATCATGAAGCACCATAACAACTGTTTTTCCTTCCGTACATAACTTTCTAGCCATTTCTAAAAGTTCTAATTGATGAGAAATATCTAAAAAAGTAGTAGGCTCATCAAGAAGGAGAATATCACTACCCTGACAAAGCGCCATAGCGATATAAACCTTTTGTCTTTCTCCACCTGAAAGATTACTAACCATCTTATTTTTTAAATTAATAATCCCCATTTTTTCTAGAGCCTCATCGACAGCAATTTTATCCTCATTTCTATATCGTCTTGGGTATGAGAGGTATGGAAATCTACCATGTAAAACTAAACTACTTACACTTATCTCAGGAACACTTCTATTTTGAGCTAAATACGCAATTCTTTTGGCTTTATCGGAAAGTGATAAAGATTCTAGATTAATACCATTAACTTCAACCGTACCACTATGTCTTATAATTCCTGCAATCGATTTTAAAAGTGTTGATTTACCAGAACCATTTGGCCCTGCTATAACACTAAGCTTGTGTTCTGGTATCGTTAATGAAATATTATTTAAAATATTTCCATCTCCATATCCAGCAGATAGGTTTGATATTTTGATCATTATCGTCTCCTCTTTAACACTAAGATTAAGAAAACAGGTCCGCCGATAAGTGCCATTATTATTCCAACTGCAAGCTCATAAGGCCTAAATAAAGACCTTGCTACTATATCACAAAGGGTTACTAAAATAGCTCCTAAGATAGCAGAAAGCAAGATAGAAAATCTCTTATCGCCCTTAAGGAGCTTTCTTGTTGCATTTGGAACTAACAATCCTACAAAACCTAAAAGGCCAGTAAAGCTAACGGCTGCTCCCGCAAGTAGTGATGATAGCACTATAAAAAGTGCTCTAACTCTTTTTACATTAAGGCCCAAGGAAGCTGCTTGATCATCACCTAGAGCTAATACCTCTAGTTCATTAGAAAGTGTGCAAGCTACGAAAATAGAAATAAAGATTAAAATAGTTGCAGGGTATAGGCGCACAGCTGAAACAGCTGAAAATCCTCCTACAGCAAAGTCACTGCCACTCATTGAAGCGCTAGGTATTAAATTAGTTAAAGTGTCACTTAAAGCACCTAATATGTAGTTCATCGATACACCACAAAGCAAAACTGATGTTCTACTAGCTCTAAGACGAGATGAAATAAGCATAATAAATAATGAAGTAACCATAGCTCCAAAGAAGGCACTAATACTCATCATAAAACCAGAAGTAACGCCAATAGCACATGATAGTGTTACAGCAAGTCCAGCTCCTGAATTAACTCCAATTATTCCAGGTGCTGCTAAATTATTTGCAAGGACACTTTGTAGTATAGCTCCTGAAACTGCTAATGCAGCTCCAGCAGCAATACAAGCAATTGTTCTAGGAAGCCTTGAATAGAAGAAAATGTATCTGCTAATACTATTTTCAGAAAATATAGATGCTATTAGCTCCTTTGGAGTAATAACAACACTTCCTATAAGTAAGCTTAAAAAAAATGCACAAATTAATATAACTGAAGATATTAAAACTATGTGCTTTTTCATTTATTTAAAACCTCTGCAAGTCCTCTATATGCCTCAGCCCACCTATGATTAGGTTTCAAGTTATAGAGATTTTTATCCATAAAATAAACATTATTATTTTTTACTGCAGATAGCTCCTTCCAAAGAGGATGGTCTTCAAAATATGATTGAACATACTTTTTCATACCCTCTTCATCATCACCACGCTGAGTGATAAAAATATATTCTGGATCTTCTTTTAAGATGTACTCAATACTAAGATTTTCTAATAAGCTTTCTTCGCTATCAGCTAAGTTAATACATCCAAGATCATTTAGCATTGCTCCCATGATACTGGATTGACTATTTTTAGCTTTAAAGTATTGAGTAGATGCAAGCATACAAAGCACCTTAGGACTATCTGCTCGTTTATTTTGTAAGATTTGTTTTATTTCCTTTTCAACATCAAGGCCATACTTTTGGTATAAATCGCGTCTATTATTAATCGTTGTGAATATATCAAGTACATGCAAATAATCATCAAAGTCATAAACCTCTAAATAAGCAGTAGGAATGTTCATTCCTTCGAAGTTTTCCTTCCAAGATAATTGTTGATTATTATTAGGACTTGCAAGGATGAAATCAGGATTTGAAGAAATTAATCCTTCTAAACTTAATTTAGAAATCTTTCCAAGGTTTACTACATCTTCAGCTAAATTAAGGTTCAAATCATTCCATCCATCATCAGGGCAAGCTACAACCTCTCCGCCAGAGAGCATCCATATTTGAGCTAAGCTTCCAATTAATGATGCAGTGCGATTATGTGAAGTAACCCTTACTTCTCTTGATAAATCATCAGTAAAAACAAAACTATCCTGACTTTCAGCCCTTTTTGTGCATGCTGAAAGCAGGATAACTATAGAAATTAAAATTATTATTTTTTTCATAAAACACCCAAAATAGCAGTTACCATCAAGAAAGCCAAAAAAATAGTGTCTTTTAAAGCCCTTTCCTACATTTGAGTCTGGCAGCTACAATTTTTTGGTGTTTTTAGTTAGCAAGTTGCTCCACCCTTAACATCCTTATGTAAGATAGCATCTTTGTCAATAACTGAATTAAGAAGTTTATCATTTACATAATCAAATCCTAAGCGTGCAACAGTATCAGCAAAGCGTTCGCCGGTCTTACCTTCATCACGGAAGAGTAAAATTGCTTTCTCAACTACATCCATTAACTCTTCTTCACTAGTGATGATTCTAGTTAATGGAAGACCATGTGCAATCTTTTTACCCCATCTTCCACCGATATATACTCTATATCCTGGCATGTACTCTTCAGTTACCTTGAATGGACACTTACCCTTACATCTTGAGCAGTTATTACATTCATTAGGATCAACAGAAAGCTTACCATCAACAACCTTTGCAATCTTAATTGGACAGCTATTTACAACCTGACAAACCTTACAGCCCTTACACTTTGAAGTATCAAAAACAGGTACGTTTTGACCAACGATACCAAGGTCATTTAAGTTTGGTTTTACACAGTTATTTGGACAACCACCAACAGCAATCTTAAACTTGTGAGGTAGTGTAACACCATGATAACCTACATAGAATTTCTCATGTAATTTCTCAGAGAGTGCAAAGGTATCAGCAAGACCATACTGACATGTAGTACCCTTACAAGATACAACAGGTCTTACTAAACTACCTGTTCCACCTGTTGAAAGTCCCCTTTCATTTAAGAAGTCAATCAGAGGTTGGATATTTTCATACTTAACCCCTTGAACCTCTAATGTAAGACGTGTAGTCATGGTAATTTCACCAGAACCAAACTTTTCACAAGCTTCCCAAATAGTCTTTTGCTCTTCAGCTGTAATCTTACCATTACGAGTAATAATTCTTACATTAAATACATCTGGATATCTTTTATCTTGTAAACAACCAAGAGCTTTAACTCTTCTTACCTCTTGTGGAGGAATTGCACCTTCAAACTTTACTTTTACATCATTAAGAGAAACACCTCCCTCTAATGACTTTGTTGCAGTAAAGCCCATTGCTTTAAGTCTATTTTGAACTAAATAAGACTTTCTACCTCTAGCACAAACGAGTAATAGCTTTTCATCTTTTGGAGTATCTTTAAATACTTCCTCAAGCTTATCAAATGGTGCAAATATTGCCCCTAAAATAGTTGGTGCATTATTTACATCTATTACTTTATAGCCATTTGCTTTACCCATCAAATACTCATATGGAGTAAAGCTATCGAGAGTACCATTAATTTTATTTTCAAGTACATAAGCAGCTTGAACAAGAGGATTAATAGCTGTTGAAAATGGTGGAGCATATGAAAAATCCATACTGTCAAGATCTTCAAGTTTTGCGCCCATATATATTGCACAAACGGTGCTATCAACAATTTTATCAACACTACCTGGTCCTACTACCTGGATACCAAGTACTTTATGTGAAGTTTTATCAGCTACAAGTTTTATTACAAAATTTCCACTACCAGGATAGTAATGTGCTTTATCATCAACAACTAAAGAAACACTGATTGCATCATAGCCTTCATCAAGAGCAGCTTTCTCTGTTAAGCCTGTTCTACCTGCATTTAAGCCTTCAAAGAGACGTAGTACTGCAGTACCTAAACAACCTCTATAGCTAATATTTTCTCCGGTTAAAGACTTGGCAAGGATACGACCTGTAATATTTGCAGTAGAACCCATTGCTGAATAAGCTCTCTTATTTGTTAAAGCATTAGTAACAAGAGCGCAATCTCCAACAGCATAGATATCAGGAATATTTGTTTTCTGCTGGCTATCTACAACTATTGCCCCCTTCTCCATCTCAATACCTGTTCCAGCTAAGAAAGCTGTAGATGGTTTAACTCCGAGAGCAAGAATTACGATATCTGAATCAAAAGTTCCTCTATCAGTTTTTACACTTACAGGGGTAATTGCTTCAAGCTTAGAATTGTTAATTACTTTAATTCCAGCTTTACTAAGCTGTTTCTTTATATACAAAGCCATATCAGGATCAAAGAGGCCTGGAAGAACTTGTGATGCCATATCAATTGCAGTTACATCGATACCCTTTGCCTTGATATTTTCGCTTACCTCTAAGCCAATAAAAGAAGCACCAACAACTACTGCTTTCTTAACATTATTTTCTTCAATATAGCGCTTGATAGCAACTGCATCGTCAACACTACGCAAAGTAAAAACATTCGAAAGAGTTGCACCTTCTATTTCAGGTACAAAAGGATTTGCTCCAGTTGCAATAATTAACTTATCATAGTTAACTAAGCTACCATCCTTAAATGAAACACTTTTTTCACTAGGATTAACACTTACAGCTTCCATCTCAGTTTTTACATTTACACCAGTTAGTGATGAGAATTTCTCAGGAGTATTTACTACCAAACTTTCTTTATCACTGATAAGACCACTTATGTAGTATGGAAGGCCACATCCCGCATATGAAATATCCTTTGACTTAGTATAAATGGTAACATTGTTGCTTCTATCTTGACGCATTAACTTTGCTGCAGCCTTAGTACCTGCAGCAACACCACCCAATATGACAATATTCATGTACTATACCTCTAGAAAAAGTATACATTTATTATAGACCTTGTAAAATAATTATTTTATCAAACCATCAAGAAAATCAAAAACTGTAACCCAATATGCATTTGCAATTACATCAGGAGAATTGAAAATCTCATGGTGGGAATCAGGGCACATTACAACATGTACTCTTTCAGCCTTGGAAGCAAACTCTAACTGCTTATCATTTCTAACTAAGCTATCTATTTCTGCCTGTAAAAGTAAAACAGGAATCTTTACCTTTTCTGCTTCGCTTTGTTTTACCATCTTCTCTGTTGCTTTTAATGCAGCATTTAACCAAGACCATGTAGCACCATAGGTTTGATGGTACTCATTTTCCTTTCTCATATCAAAAAAGTATTTGTACCTTGGATAGCTTGTTGCAGGACATCCTGGATCTGCAAATGATTCTATAGCATCCCAATCATAGTGGCCAAAGATATAGTCATCACCGGCCCCAAATAGATTTGCAGAACCAGATAGGAATTTAGCAGCCCACTCTGGTACTGCTCCCATATTAATACCTATCATAGGGGATGATAATATTGCAAAGTCAAAAACATCTGGGTAGATTTCCAAGAATCTAGTTGCAATTCCACCACCCATTGAGTGTCCAAACAATACTAACTTATTATCCTTTGAACGAGGTAACACAACCTCATCAACAAATTGCTTTACATCCTCTGTATATACATTAAAGTCATCAACCGCTACCTTTGAGAGTGAAGATGCAACATCAGCTCTTCTTTCTGAATATCCATGACCATAGTGCTCTATCATATATACATCATATCCAGCTCTATTAAAGTAATAGATAATCTCACTATATTTTCTGATAAACTCAGTAAAACCATGTAAGATTACAACGCTTCCTTTTTCATCTTCGACATCAAATATTTCATAATAGATTCTATGTCCATCACGGTTGGAAGCTAAAACACCATTACTTTTTATTGTTTCAAGATATGGCTCAACCTCATTTTTCATAACCTCAGCGTAATTATCCTCTGCAACTATTTCAAAATCAGGACGAGAAATATCAAGAGGTAATGTATTCATTGTTTTTCCACTATATGATGTAGTAGAACACGAAACTAATAAAACACCTGCTAGTAATAATAAAATAAATCTCTTCATAGAAAAAAAATAACCATACATTTTCAGTATGGCTATATCACAATTGAATTATTTTGTAAGCTTCAAAAATAGCTCATGGCACCTTAAATCATTACTTAACTCAGGATGAAATGATAATCCTATTTGATTTTTATACCTTACCCCTGTAATTTTTCCATCATGCATAGAGAGGACCTCAACAACATCTTCTACATTAGTAATATAAGGAGCACGAATGAAAATCATTTCAACAGCATTAAGTGGACCTAAATTAGATGTGGTAATAAATGATGAGACTTGCCTTCCATACGCATTTCTTTTAACACTTACAGGAAGCGTTGAAAGGTAAGTGTTTTCATCATTATCAATTTTATTTGCAAGTAGTATTAAGCCCGCACATGTTGCAAGAACAGGAAGCCCTTGTTCAATCATAGATTTAAGAGGAACCATCATATTAAGAGCCCTTAATAACTTTCCTTGAACTGTACTCTCGCCTCCAGGAAGAATAATTGAATCTATACTTGATAAATCAGATAAAGTTCTTACTTCCTTTGCTTTTACGCCAAGCTTTTCTAAAGAGATAATGTGTTCTCGAAAAGCACCTTGCAAAGCTAAAACCCCTACCATTATCGACCTCTTTCTTCCATAATGATTTTTATTTCATCAGGGTTAATTCCAACCATTGCTTGGCCTAAATCCTCTGATAACTTTGCAATTAACTTAGCATCCTTGTAGTTTGTAACAGCTTGAACAATGCTTGCTGCACGCTTTGCTGGGTTCCCTGATTTAAAAATACCAGAACCTACAAATACACCTTCTGCACCGAGTTGCATCATTAAAGCAGCATCAGCAGGAGTTGCAACACCACCAGCTGCAAAGTTAACAACTGGGAGCTTTCCATTTTCATGAACATATAAAATTAATTCGTAAGGAACAGCTAAAGCCTTAGCCTCTTCAAAAAGCTCATCTGTTCTCATTGAAACAACCTTTCTAATTTCACTGTTCATCTTTCTCATGTGTCTGACAGCCTGAATGATATCACCAGTTCCAGGCTCACCCTTAGTTCTTATCATAGAAGCACCCTCGTTAATTCTTCTTAATGCTTCACCTAGGTCTCTTGCACCACACACAAAAGGAACATTAAAGTCTCTCTTATTTATATGATATAAATCATCGGCTGGACTTAATACCTCGGATTCATCGATGTAATCAATTTCAATAGCCTGTAAAATCTGAGCTTCTACAAAGTGACCAATTCTACACTTTGCCATTACTGGA
>JAQYFM010000158.1 GCA_028723145.1 Spirochaetales bacterium
TATTCCAGTACATCTATTTAGCAGGGGTAGGACTCGAACCTACGACCCCCGGGTTATGAGCCCGATGAGCTGCCAACTGCTCTACCCTGCGATGAATTCTTATTAAATGTAATAAAAAAGAAAATTGTTGTCAACACTATATATTGTTATTTTCTTTAAATATTTATATCATTTTAATAACTTATTTTAATATAAATAATTAATTATACTAAAAATTATTCAAAGCATTTCAACAGCTACCCTAATAACCTTAGAAGAGATAGTTGCTCCTGAAACTAATTCAACTTCACTTGTGTTTTCTTCTATCATTTTATCAATAATTACCTCTGCACTTTCTCCTTTTCCATTCTCATGCTTTAGTAATTTTATTATTTTTTACCTGTACTTCTACTTCAACAGAAACGAATGGACCATTTTCAGAGCCATAATGTGTACCATCCTTTACTTCTGATAAATTAGGAATTGGTTTATTATCGAGTTCTTCAATAGCCCTATTTATCATGCTGTTACATGAACAACCAATAATACAATAATAATTAATAAGATAAAAAGTTTTTTCATTTTCTAATCTCACTTATTACATCTTTTAGATTATCAGCATTAACCCTAATACCACCATTTTCTAAAAGTTCAAGCGTATCTTTATCACCTATTGATAATTCCTTTTTCTCTTTATTTTGTCTTATTAAAGTTTTTCTAACCATTTTCATCATTAACAAATCCAAGCCTTTTAGTTTATCAAGATAAAAATCTCCTTGAAGAGTAAAAAGAGGAATACTTTCGTCTATTTTGTTAACCGTTCTAATCTTATTAATGTTTTCACCTGTTTGAGCCATTCCAACGGCACAGATAATTTTAAGATCAAAGTACTTTGCTGCCTTATTAAGGGAAAGGATGTTATCAGCTCTAACACAACCAATATATATTACTTTTGTCCCCTTTTCTAATTCTTTAATTGCTTTTGAAAGCTCATATACCTTTGCACCACATTTCTTTGCTAAAATTGCAGCGTACTTAGCACTACTTCCTGTTTTTGATCTATATATTATGTCGTACACTTTGTCCTCACAATTTAGCTAATAAACGTTAGCTAATATAGGCTAATAATCATTAGCTGTCAATAAAAATATTTTTTTATACTCTTTTTATCTTTTTGTAAAGTTTACAATTGTATATGATAGTTCACTATGAAAGATTTAATTGAATATTTATCAAATAGAACCTATCCGGGACGTACAATTGCCGCAGGCATGACTGAAGACAATAAACTTTATATGGTTTATATTCTTCAAGGTAGAAGTGAAAATAGTAGGAATAGAGTATTAGTAAATATTGATAATACCATTCATACCTTTCCTAAAGACGAATCAAAAGTGCAAAATCGTGATTTAGTAATCTATAAAGCACTTCTTGAGGATGATGACTACATTTACCTTACAAATGGAGACCAAGGTGAAAGCATTAAAAACTGTGGTGACATTGAAGAAGGTATTAAGGAAAGAACTTTTGAAAACGACCCACCTATCTATACTTCTAGAATTGGTGCAATTTATTCAAAGAAGGAAAATGTATTAAAGTTCTTTATTATTAAAAAGGACTTAGAGCAAACCAAACGTATTATTTGGACATACAAATTAGTTCCAGGTTATGCTCACGTTATTCATACCTATGAAGAAGATCTCTCTTCTTTCTCATCAGATCCTGTCTTAATTAAAGTAACAGATAGTGATTTATTAAATATTTTTGATAATGAAAATACTATCTCATGCTTAGTTAAAGTTGATGATGATGTAAAAATTGTTAACAGAGGAGATCTATAATGGAAGAGTTAATTTTAAAGTACGGAATAAATCCAAATCAAAAGAAAGCATCCATTTCTCATCCTGAGCAACTCCCAATTAAAGTATTAAATGGAAAGGCAGGCTATATTAACCTTCTTGATGCTCTTAATGGATATCAATTAGTTAAAGAGCTAAAAATTGCAACAGGATACCCTGCTGCAACCTCCTTTAAGCACGTTTCCCCTGCAGGAGCTGCAATTGCAATTCCCTTAACAGATAAAGAAAAGAAAATGTACTTTGTCAGTGAAAAGACTAAATTATCACCATTAGCAACAGCTTACGTAAGAGCACGTGGGGCTGATAGAATGAGTTCTTTTGGTGATTTCATCTCACTATCAGATGTATGTGATGTATCAACAGCAAAGGTAATTAGCCGTGAAGTATCAGATGGTGTAATTGCTCCAGGATATGAAGCTGAAGCATTAGAGATTTTAAAAGCTAAGAAAAAAGGTGCTTATACAGTTATCGAAATTGATCCAAGCTACACTCCTGATGAGCAGGATGAGAGAAAGGTTTATGGAATTACTTTTAAGCAAGATAGAAATGATTACATTCCTACCTTTGAAGAGCTTGATAACATTAAAAGTGAAAATAAGAGTATTACAAAAGAAGCTAAGCTTGATTTAATTGTTGCTTTAATCTCACTTAAATATACGCAATCTAACTCTGTAATCTATGCTTATCATGGTCAAACTATCGGTGTTGGAGCAGGTCAACAATCACGCTTACACTGTACTAGACTTGCTGGAGATAAAGCTGATAGATGGAATTTAAGACAGTGTGATAGAGTTTTAAACCTTCCTTTTAAAAAGGAATTAACTCGCAATGAAAAGGATAATGTTATCGAACAATATCTTTCTGATGAACCAGAAATTGATATGTGTGCTTCATGGCAGGATCATTTTACAGAGGAAGTAAAGCCATTTACAAAAGCAGAGAAAAGGGAATACCTAAAGAGTATTAAAGGTATTTCTCTAGCATCTGATGCATTCTTCCCTTTCAGTGATAACGTATTAAGAGCAGCTGCTTCTGGTGTTGATTACATAACAGAACCAGGTGGCTCACTTAGAGATGATGAAGTAATTAGTACAGCTAATAGACTTGGAAAGGTCTTGATATTCAATAAGACTAGACTTTTTCACCACTAAATCGTAAAAGAACATCTTTTACAGATCCATGGATTATCGTATGAAGCTTATCTAGTATCATATGATAATCCTCTTCCATATTATTGCTTAGCCAATTACAAAGAATTCCAACACAGCCAAATGTATAGAAATCAAGGAGAATTTCTTTCTCTTTTGGCTTTACTATTATGTGGCTAAACTCCATTTCAATAATGTTAGAAATAATTGACTTAATAACATTTTGAAAAAACATAATAATATTTTTTTGATAATCAGAGTGGTAAATCCTAATTACAAGCACACGATTATCCAAAGCATAACGACAAGCTCTCTCTAAGCCTTCCTTCCAGTTATTTAACTTCTTATAATCAGCAATTACCTGACTACCTTCACTTTCAAAAATCCACTCAGTTAGAGCATATATATCTCTAAAATGGTAGTAAAAAGTATGCCTAGAAACACCTGCTTTTTTAGCAATCTCTTGAACAGTAATTTTTGATAAACTATTACTTTGAGCAAGTATTCTAAATGAATCAGCAATGGCTATTTTTGTTTCATCGGCCATCTTCTTTTCTCCTTTTAGTTATAAAATATCTTAGCATACCTTTTTCTCAACTACACCTAAATTACATATAATTTAGATAATTATTACATTTTTTATTACTATTATTTGGATATCCAATGGGTTTTATATCCCTTCTTTAATACAACTCCCTGTTGGATTTTGAATTCCCCTCATTTTTATTTGCTGCCTGTTTTTAACAGTGCAGCATTTTTTATCTATGTCCCATTTTGTTATGTTCTTTTTTAAGTTTTGAGCCAAAAAGAACCACAAAATGAGTAATTTTAACTCTAGTGTATCATTTTGACTCAAAAGGAATTTAAATTAATACGTTTTAAAAGTTACAAAAATATTAATTCTTTATATTTAAACAATTTAGTTAAGTTGGCATCCCTTATGCATTATATTTGGCATAACAAATAAGCAATATAAGGAGGCCACAAAATGGCAAACAATAATAATAATTCTTACAACGATTTCTTTGATACATTCTTTACTGTATCTAAATTCCCACCAGTAGACATCTATGAAAATAATAATGGTTATGTAATTACTGCAGAGCTTGCAGGCTATGATGAAGATAAGATTAATATCTATGCTGAAAAGCATGTACTTCATATTTCATCTCATGAAAATGAGAAGAAG
>JAQYFM010000159.1 GCA_028723145.1 Spirochaetales bacterium
TTTGCTCTAGTTATTATTTTCATGGTTGCATACTACTCTCTAGCGGGCTTAGTCGCTGACCTTGCTTTACTATTAAACCTCTTTATTATGATATCATTACTCTCTGCACTTAGCTTTACAGTTACATTAACATCTATTGCAGGCTTAATATTAACTTTAGGTATGGCTGTAGATGCAAACGTAATTATCTATGAAAGAATTAAAGAGGAGTTAAAGAAGGGTAAAAAACCATATCAAGCGCTTGAAAGTGGCTTTAAGAGAGCTTTTTGGACAATTATGGACTCAAACGTTACCACAATTATTGCAGCTCTTGTATTGTCAACACTTGGTAGTAGTAGCGTTAAGGGATTTGCAATTACCCTCGCAATTGGTATCGCAAGTTCCCTATTTACATCTTTATATTTCAGCCACTTCATCTTCTCTCTATTTATTAAGGAAGACTCAAAGAAGTTTTTAATTTCATTTAAAGGAGGCAAGAAATGAATAAGATAATAAAGTATAGATATCTTTTTATGGTGCCTTCTGCACTAATTATTATAGCTGGTTTAGTAATGCTATTTACTGTCGGCTTTAATACTGGTATTGATTTTTCATCTGGCCTTTCAGAACAAATTCAAATTGCACCAGTTGCCTTTAGCATTTCATATGATGGGGCTGGTAGTGCAACACTATCAGCATCTCAAGGGGAGCTGAAACTAACAATTAAAGAAGGTCAAAATAGCAGTAGCTATGAAATTAATCCTCAAGAATATAAAACAGCAGGAGATGCAGCATCCTTCTTTGATTCAATAGAAGGGGTTTCTGTAAAAGTTACAAATCCTGAACTTTTGATGAGTAATGTTATAACAGGTGCATCATACCCAGTAAATCTTTCAAGTAGTATGTTTAATGTAAACTGTGCAACAGAAACCTCTGATGTATCAATTAGTGATATTAGAGATGCTCTTTCTTCTATGGATGGCTTGAATGTTCAAGTTGCAGGAGATAAAAATGATGGATCTTTCCTTGTAAAAGTAAAGGTAAAAGAGGGAGAAACTCAGTACCAATTAGAAAATGATATTAGGACATTGCTTTCATCAATCGCATCAGCTGATGAAATAATTACACTCCAAAGTGATTTCGTTGGACCTAAATTCTCATCAACACTCTTTACTTCATCAATAAAGGCTGTAACAATTGCTGTTGGCTTAATACTTATCTACATCTGGGTTAGATTTAGATTTTCATATGCAATTTCATCTATTATTGCACTTGTGCATGATGTATTGATGATGTTTGCATTTATTCTAATTCTGCGACTAGAAGTATCCTCAACAACTATTGCTGCTGTATTGACTATCATTGGTTACTCACTAAATAACACAATCGTAATTTTTGATAGAATTAGAGAAAATGTCTTAACCTTGAAGGGAGAAGATGTAAATGACATCATTTTACTTTCAATTAAGGAAAGTCTTTCTAGAACTATTATTACAAGCTTAACAACTCTATTTGCTGTAATACCATTGGCAATCTTTACCTCTGGTGCGATCAAAGGTTTTGCTATTAATCTTGTTTGGGGTGTCTTAGTTGGTACTTACTCATCTAACTGTATAGCTCCAGTTTTATTAAGGCTTTTCCACAAAGTTGACCCAATTGATAAGGTAAAAGAGAAAAAAGAAGAGGAATCATATCATATCGGAGATGCATACGTATGAGAGAAGTCGTACTTGCCTCTGTATTTGGCTTTTGTAAGGGCGTTGAGAATTCAGTCGCCCTTGCAGAGCAATTAATTAATACTACTAAAGATAAGAAGTTATATAGTGCAGGCGATATTATTCATAATAAAGGAGTTGTTGAGGATTTAAAAAATAGAGGGTTAGTTCCTATTACTTCTCCTGAAGGTTATGAAAAGGGTATTATCCTTACCTGTGCTCATGGTATTACTCCTGAGAAACGAAAAAGTTTTGAAGATGCTGGCTTTGAGGTAGTTGAAGGGACCTGTAGGATTGTTCAAAGAAACCATAAAATTATTTCAGATTCAACAAAGCCTACTATTTTTATTGGTAAAAAGGATCACCCTGAAACTATTTCAACAATGGCTTATTCAAAGCAGCCTTGTACATTAATCTCCTCTGCTGAAGATCTTGATTTATTATCAGATAAAATAACCTATAATGCAGTTATTCAAACAACTTACTCTTCTAATTTAGTAGAAGAAATAAGGAAGGCAATTGATGAGCGTAATTTACATGTCAACATATTAACAGATATTTGCAATTCTTCTAAGAGAAGAAGAGATGCTGTAAAAAAATTATGTGAATCCTGTGATACAATTGTTATAATTGGTGATAAACATAGTGCGAATTCTCAAGGTCTTAAAAAGATTGCCGAAAATGAAGGTGTAAAAGCTTTTTTAATTAGTGATGAAAAAGATATTACGCCTGAAATCTTAGCTTCAAAGCGTATTGGGCTTAGCGCTGGTGCATCTGTCCCTATGACTGTGATAAAAAGGGTTAGGAGGTGTTTGATTGATGGAGAAGCAACTTAATCTACCGATTCCAACGGTTAAGAGGTTTCCTTCTTATTTAAGGATACTTCATCAATATCATGAAAAAGGTGAGGAGTTTATATCTGCAACTGTATTGGCTGATGAGTTAGGATTAAAGCCAATTCAGGTTAGAAAAGATATTTCATATACAGGAATTGAAGGTAAACCTAAAGTTGGCTTCGAAATAAAAGAACTTGTTAAAGTATTAAATCATGTACTTGGTTGGGATAATACTAATGAGGCAATAATAATAGGTGCCGGAAATCTTGGTTCTGCTCTTGCATGTTATAATGGCTTTAAGGCTTATGGGCTTAGCATGGTAGGACTTTTTGATAGTGATGAAGCAAAGATTGGAAAGCAGGTTGGAGCATTAAAAGTAATGCCAAGCTCTGAGATTGCAAACTTTATCCATGAAAAGCGTATTGTAATAGCAGTAATTACAGTTCCTGCAAAAGTTGCACAAAAAGTGGCAGATGATATTATCAGCCAAGGAATTAAAGCTATTTGGAACTTTGCCCCGATAGATTTAAAGGTTCCAAGTTCTGTTGCTTTGCAAAGAACTGATTTAGCAACTGCTTTAGCAGTATTATCTGTAAAGATGCAGAATAAGCTTGAGTCCTCTGAAGAAGATTTAAGCTAAAATTATTAAGTTTTTTGCACTTTCATATTACCACTAAATATATTAATATTATCGTGTTTTAAAATAATGTGAACACGATAATATTAATTAAATAAAACTATATTTTTCTAATAACTAATTACCATATTATATTCATTATCTGTTTGCAATATGACATTTTATTGACTAACCAACTCTACTGGGGTAAGCTTTAATGTGAGGTAAATTAATAATGGATGGGATTATCACAGTAGAGCTCTGTATGGGATCAAGTTGCTTTGCAAGAGGCAATAGCGAGAACCTTCAGGCAATTGAGTCGTTTTTGTCAGAAAATGGATTGTCTGACAGAGTGGAGCTAGTAGGACATCTATGCCTTGGAAGGTGCAATGAAGGGCCTAATTTAAGGATTGCGGGAAAGGATTATTCTGGCCTTACTCCTGATTGTGTAGTTGATATCCTTCGAAAAGAATTAGAGGAGAAATAGCAATGGTATATCCAGTTTATACCGAAACAACATATTGCCGCGACTGTTATAAATGTGTAAGAAGCTGTCCGGTAAAAGCAATCCAAATTAAAGATGGAAGTGCTGTTATCATAAAAGATCGTTGTATATTTTGTGGTAAGTGTGTAGATATTTGTCCTAATAGTGCTAAGAAGATTAGAAGTGATCTTTCTCGTGCACAGATGTTAATCAAAACAAAAAAGAGAGTATTTTGTTCCCTCGCACCATCATTTGCTGCTGAGTTTGCAGGTCAAGAAGAACAATTACTTACAGCCTTAATTCAATTAGGTTTTTCTGATATTTCTGAAACAGCTATTGGAGCTTCAATTGTATCTGCTGTAATTGATCTTTATGCAAAAGAACACGACGGAAAGTGCCCTTGGATTAGTACTGCATGTCCTTCAGTAGTTGAACTTGTAAGAAAATACTATCCTAAAGCTGTAGACCGTTTAGCAAAGGTTCCTTCTCCTCTTCAAACTCACTGTGCTTATTTGAGAAAAACCTATGGTGATGATATTGCAATTGTATTTGTGGGACCATGTATTGCAAAGAAAAATGAAGCAGATGCAACTCCAGGATATCCTAATATTGCAATTACCTTTGATGAATTAAGAGCTTGGTTTAAGGAAGAGCGTATTGACTTGAACACAATTGAGTGTAAAGAAAAAGTATGTTTCTCACCAGCCAAGGCTGGAATTTCAACTTACTACCCAGTTGAAAGAGGTCAAATTATTACATCTAAAATCTGGGGTGATAAATCATTTTGCCGTGATGCTCTTGCCCTTTCTGGAGTTAATGAAATACATGATGTATTAGCACAAGGTAGTGCTAATGACCCATTCTTAGAGCTGTTAGGTTGTGAAGGTGGATGTATTAACGG
>JAQYFM010000160.1 GCA_028723145.1 Spirochaetales bacterium
CAGCCATTTGGCCTTGGTGATTATGTTGATATCGGCTCAACAAGTGGAACAGTAAAAGCAATGGATATTATGTCTGTTACTCTTAGAACACCAGATAATAAAAAAATTACAATGAGTAATAAACTTGTGTGGTCTCAAGTAATTACAAACTACTCTTCATTAGATAGAAGAAGACTTGATATGACCACTGGCGTTGCATATGGTACAGACCTAGAGAAAGCAAAAGCTGTTATTAAGAGTGTAATTGATAGCTATCCTGAAGTATTACAGGACCCAGCTCCAGTAATTGAGGTATCTGCACTTGCTGATTCTGAAGTTACATTTATCGTACGTCCTTGGGTTAATCCAGCTGATTACTGGAATGTAAACTGGAAGTTCCAAAAGGATATCTATGATGCATTTGCAAAAGCAGGTATTGAAATTCCTTATAATAAGCTAGATGTAAATTTAACAACTCAAGCTTGAGCTTTTTTATCCAGTCCAATAAGGTAGATTTCAAAGCTATCATCTCTACAGGCCTTCGGTTTGAAGGCCTTTGCTTTTGCAAAAATAGTTCTCATATTTTTTAATACAGCCTCTTGTCCACCACCTTGGAATATCTTTATTACAAGATTTCCATGTTCTTTAAGCTGTTCCTGAGCCAAAAATACTACTTGCTCAGCAAGCCATTCAGAACGGGTGGTATCAACAGTTCTATTTCCTGTTGTCATTGGAGCTGCATCAGAGATAATGCAATCATATGGGCCATTTTCGACAAGCTTTGCTCTAATTTCCTTTGAAAAAGCATCACCTACAAATGCTGTAACAGTTGATGGAACTGGATCAAGTCTTAATGGATTTAAATCTACTGCAACAATCTTTCCTTTACCTTTAATTAGCTGTCTGTGTGTATAAAGTGTCCAGGAACCAGGAGCAGCTCCTACATCAAGAACACTATCACCAGGTTTAATTAGATGGTGTGTTTGGTTAATCTCTTCTAGTTTGTAAACACTTCTAGCAGGATATCCTTCTCTATGTGCTCTTTGGGTGTATGAATCTGCTTTATCTCTTCTACTTGTTGCCATATTAAAAAGCCTATATCAAAACAAAAAAAAGTGCTAGACGGATTGTGGGGGTGGGGAGAGGAACCGTCTAGCACTTTGCTTTCAAAACTACAAGGAGATCTGAAAAACTGTTGCTCTATACCAATAATGTTGCATAATACGTGCCAACTTATTGTTTGAATATGTAAATACAAAAAATAAGTGTCTAGAAACTCTAGACACTTATTAATCACACTAAAAAGGAGGTTTGAAAAAACTGTTTGCTCTGTAAAATAGTATGCAAAAAGCGTGCCAAGTCGAAAAATAGCCTTAATTGCGATAAAAAGTGATAATTTTGCACAATTTATACTGTTACTTTTTTTCACAGTGTGAAAAATTATCCGATTGACGATGTGCGATATTTTCATATCCTTAGAATCTATGAGAAACACAATATTAAATAGGAAATTTAAATATACCGATTCAAACGTGACAACAATACTTATTGTTATCAACTTTGTTGTATTTGCTTTAACATACTTTTTATTTCCAAGACTAAAAATTTACCTTGGAATGGTTCCTTCTCTTGTATATTACAAACATTATTATTGGCAGTTTTTTACCTACATGTTTACCCATGCAAATATTACCCATCTAATATTTAACATGCTCTCTTTATATATATTTGGAAGAGCAGTTGAACATAGAGTGGGGTCAAGAGAGTTCCTATTATATTACCTATTGGTTGGAACGCTTTCTGGAATTGCAAGTTACTGTATGTATTATTTAACAGGAACAAATGTAATTTTAGTAGGTGCATCAGGTGCTATATATGGTTTATTAATACTTTTTGCAGTTTTATACCCTTATGCAGTAATTCTTGTTTTCGGAATAATACCTGTCAAAGCACCACTTCTAGTGGCTATTTATTTCTTTATCTCTCTATTTAGTGGTTTTTCAGCAAGTAGTACTGCTCACTTAACACATCTCTTTGGTCTTGTTTTTGGATTTTTATATATTCTCATAAGACTTAAGATTAATCCATTTAGTGTTTGGAGTGGTAGAAGTTAATTCTTATGTCATAACTTATTGCTAAAAACTTGAGAAAATACCCATAATTTATAAGATTTTTTAATATTTTATTGTTGACAGCCAAATATCAAATGTCATAAGATAAGGACCATAAAGGGGGAATGGGTATAATTTATGAAAAAATTAATTTCAGTTTTAGCACTTTTAGTTTTAGTTACATGTGTAGTATTTGCAGAAACAATCACACTTAATTCAACTGTTAATGCCGGTTCTGGTGTTACAGAATCAGGTACAGGTTCTGTTATCTCTGGTGGTGATCAACAAGGTTTCTGGCTCAAAGTTAGCTATGATACAGATAATGATTCAACAGTTAGATCATTAGAAAATGCTAGTGAAACAGCTATTTTGTCAGATGATGATTCTTTAAGAGGTGTAAGATCTCTTAATCTTTATGTAACATATGCAGGAAACCCAACAGCAGCTGGTTATGTTAATAATGTTAGAATTTCTACTAATGGTTGGCATGGTGAAGCAAATACAGCTACAGCTGGTCAGAGCGTTGCTATTAGTTTTGATTTCTCAACAACAACAGAAGCTAATGATCCTCTTCGTGCTACAATAAATGATAGTTCAACAAGCTCAAATGTATTATTTAATGTTAATTATCCATCAGGCTTAATAGCAAAAGCTCAAAGAGTTGCAACAATTGCTACTACATGGCCTAAGAGCAATACTCTTCCTGCAGGTAGCTACTCTGCAACTATTAATGTTGAGGTAAGTGCTAACTAAGGATTTATTATGAAAAGATCGATATTATTAACATTACTATTGATCTTATCTATGGTGGTATTTGCCGCATCTACAAGTATTGGTTCAGCAACTGCATCATTAGAGCTCAACTCTTCTGTACCAGCAGGTACAGGTGTTGAGATACCTGAAGGTGTAACACTTGTAGGTAATCTTGCAATTCAATACCAATATGGCGATGGAACACCATGGGAAT
>JAQYFM010000161.1 GCA_028723145.1 Spirochaetales bacterium
TATACTTTTGGACCAACTTTCAGAGCTGAAAATAGTAATACAACAAAGCACTTGGCTGAGTTCTGGATGGTTGAACCTGAAATGGCTTTCTGCTCATTAGATGGAGATATGGAAGTTGCTGAATCTTTCTTAAAGTATATCTTTTCAAAGTGCTTAGAGAAAAATCCTGAAGATATGGAATTCTTCGATCAATTTGTATTAAAGGGTAACATTGAAACTCTTAGACATGTTATTGAGACTCCATTTGCTCATATGACATATACAGATGCAATTAAGGTTCTTGAGAAAGAAAATGACCATTTTGATTTCCCTGTTCATTGGGGTTCTGATATTCAAACTGAGCATGAAAAGTTCTTAACTGAAAAGGTTTGTAAGTCACCTGTTATTGTTACAGATTATCCAAAGGAAATTAAAGCATTCTATATGAAGCTAAATGAAGATGGAAAGACTGTAAGAGGTATGGATGTTCTTGTACCAAGAATTGGTGAAATTATTGGTGGTTCAGAAAGAGAGAGCAACCTTGATGTATTACTTTCAAGAATATCTGAGCTTGGATTAAATAAGGAAGATTACTGGTGGTACCTTGACTTAAGAAAGTATGGTTCAGTACCTCACTCAGGATTTGGTCTTGGTTTTGAAAGAGCTGTTCAGTATGTAACAGGTGTTCAGAACATCAGAGACGTAATTCCATATCCACGCTATGTAAAGAGTGCTGATTTCTAATAATCTAAAGTGCCTGCATCTTGCGGGCACTAATTTTTTATGTTTAATAAAGCCCAAAGTTTTAATTCAAAAACATCTTTAGCACCAACCTTTGTACACAGCTTCTTGCAGTATGTTGAGTAAGTTGCTCTAGTAATTTTTAAATCAATACAAACTCCTTTTGTCATTGTGTTTCGCATTAAAGCATACATAAATGCACTTTCCTTTTCTGTGAAATCTGTACTATGAGCAACTTTAACATAGTACCCTTTTGGTCTTTCACTTACGTAGCCAACTTCTGGAGAAAAAACGATATAGAGGATTTTATTTTTATTCTTAAAGTGTTCTTTTAATTTTTCATAAAACAGGTATTCACTTGGATTTCTAATTTTAACGATAATAGCTTTATCATAATCCTCAATATTAGATTCCATTACCTCACATCTATAACCAAGTTCTTCCACTTTCTTTTTAAGATTAAAATCATTTATTACATATACTTTTCTCATATTAATAATTAAAAGAGGAAAAATCATATTCATTAAATTAATTATATTATTCTTATTTCGGAATATATTTTAAATTTTTAACAAATATACAAATTCATTCATAATATCATAAATGAATATATATTTATTATTAAACATATGTTTATTTTTTGTTATTTTCTCTTTTTTAAGTCAGTTATTGCTTTATCAAATGCATTTGCAAATTTATTGATCGTTTTTGCATCAAAAGCCTTTTGTTTTTCATTAAAAATACCCATTTCTCTAAAATCTTTTTGCGTATCACGAATAGAAAGGCGTTCCCTGATATTATTTTTATCAAGTACATTTCCTCGATCATCAATAACATATACATTTTTTTCTATTAACCTTGCTGCCAGAGGAATATCGTGTGTAATACATAGATTGTTTTCATTTGCTAATTCAACAATTTTATCATCTGCAGCATTCTCCCCACCCTCTACTACTACCATATGGATGGAGCTTTTAATTTTTCTTATTTCTTCGTTTGATAAAACACCTCTATAAGGCTTTCTTAAAATAAGTGTATGTTCTTTAATTGAATCTAAAACATCCTTTAATTGTCTATCGGCAACAAAGTAAGATTCTATATTTTCTTTTATACAACGTTTAATAATTATCTCTCTATGTTTAATTGGAAGAGAATCTGCATCTAAAAATAGTAACAAGCTCATATATTGATAATATCAAGAAATAAAAAAAGTTTGTAATTAAATACACAATATATCTTCAAATATAGATAAATTTATAATTATTTAATATTATATTAATCAACAATTATGTTTATCGGAGGAATAATGAATTACTCACCATTACAAAAGGCTAGATATGAGTATCAGCCAAAGCTTCCTTTAATTTTACAAAATGATATCAATGATATTGAAGTTTGCTTTGGTGAAAGCACACAGTCTGTTGCTGACCAAGAAAAAATTAAAGAAATGTTCCCTAATACATATGGTATGAAGACCATTTCATTTAAAAAGGGATCTTCTAAGGCTAAGAAGGATTCACAGGTTGTAGGTGTTATCCTTTCTGGTGGTCAAGCTCCAGGCGGACACAACGTTATTACAGGTTTATATGATGCATTAAAGAGATCTAATAAAGATAACGTATTACTCGGATTTAAAGGTGGTCCATCAGGTCTTTTAGAAGATGATTACATTGAATTTACTGATGAGTTCATTAACGAATATAGAAATACAGGTGGATTCGATATCATTGGTTCTGGTAGAACAAAGCTTGAGACTGTAGAGCAGTTTAAAGTTGTAAGTGAAGTTGCTAAGAAACACAATTTAAATGCAATTGTTATTATCGGTGGTGATGACTCCAATACAAATGCAGCAGTTCTTGCAGAGTATATGGCTGCTACAAATGCTGGTGTACAGGTTATTGGTTGCCCAAAGACAATCGATGGAGACTTAAAGAACGATGTTATTGAAGTTTCATTTGGTTTTGATACAGCTTGTAAAACCTATTCTGAATTAATTGGTAACATTGAAAGAGATGCTAATTCTGCTAAGAAGTATTGGCACTTTATCAAGGTAATGGGAAGAAGTGCTTCTCACATTGCACTTGAATGTGCTCTTGAATGTCAGCCAAACATCTGTTTAGTAGGTGAAGAAGTTGAAGCAAAGAACATGGCAATGATGGATATCGTTAACTATATTGCTGATGTAGTTGAAACTCGTAGTGCTAAGGGTGATAACTATGGCGTTGCAATCGTACCAGAAGGTTTAATTGAGTTTATTCCTGAAGTTAAGGTATTAATTGCTGAAATTAACGAATTACTTGCTGTACATGAAAAAGATTATGCAGTACTTGGTTCTTGGGATGATCAATATAACTTTGTTATCTCTAACCTTACTTCTAAGTCAGCTAATGTATTTAAGAATCTTCCTCTTGATATCCAGCACCAGTTATTAATGGATAGAGATCCACATGGTAACGTACAGGTTTCAAGAATTGAGACTGAAAAGTTATTAATCACAATGGTTGCAAAGGAACTCAAGAACAGAGGCTCTAAGGCTAAATTTAATGCACTTAACCACTTCTTCGGTTACGAAGGAAGATGTGCATTCCCATCTAACTTCGATGCAGACTACTGTTATTCACTTGGCTACAATGCATTCTTATTAATCAGTAATGGTTTAACAGGTTATATGTCAACTGTTACCAACCTATCTGCAGGTCCTCAGAACTGGGAAGCAGGTGGTATTCCAATTACAAAGATGATGAACCTTGAAAGAAGACATGGTGAATTTAAGCCAGTTATCAGAAAGGCTTTAGTTGAACTCGAAGGTAAGCCATTTAAGTATTTTGAAGCACATAGAAAAGAATGGGCAGAGAACACACTCTTCACATTCCCTGGTGCTATTCAGTACTACGGTCCAGCTGAAGTTTGTGATATCACAACAAGAACTCTTGCACTTGAGCAGGGTAACTAAGATAAAAAATCCCAAGGTTTCGGCCTTGGGATTACTTTTTCTTTTTAAGAATAATTAAATATTGTATTTCCTTTCTTCTTTTTTCTCTTTCTGTTTAAAGAAAACTGCAGTAAAACCTGTTGTTGCAATTAAATCACAACCTGCTTTTTCAGCTAAAGCAAATGAAATTTCTTTTGTATCTTCTTTAAAAGATTGAAATTTAACTTTAACTAATTCATGATGATCAACTGCTTCCTTTAATGCATTTACAACACTAGGAGTAAGACCATCTTTTCCAACCATTACAATTGAAGAGAGTTCTTGTGCTTCACTTCTTAAATATGCTCTTTGTTTGCTTGTCAATTCCATATAAATTATCTTACTCGATTTAATATAAAAATGAAAAGGCCTAACTCAAGTTGAGAAAGGCCTATTAGTAGATATTAGTTATCAAGCTTATCTTTATATTGCTTTGCAACAACGAATCTCTTAATTTTTTTTGTTGAAGTCATCTCAAGAGGTTCATCAGCAATAACAACCTTAGTGATCTTCTTGTGGCTCTGTAATGTTTTATTAACTTCACCTACAATATTCTCAAGATATGCTTGTAAGTCATCTTTGTGGTTCTTTCTGCAATCTTGAGAAGGATAGATAATAGCTGCAATACCTTCACTTTTTTCAGCTTTATTTTTAATGTAACCAGCAATACAAATCTGCTCAACATCGAAATAGAGCTGGAAGTGGTCTTCAATTTCCTCAGGGAAAACGTTTTTACCACCCTCTGTTACAATGATGTTCTTAGCTCTACCAGTTAATACAAGGTAACCATCTTGGTCTTCATAACCAACGTCCCCAGTATTAAGCCATCCATCTTCAGATAAAACCTCCCTTGTTTCTTCAGGAGCATTGTAATAGCCCTTCATTACCATTGGGCCACGAAGATAAATTACACCATTACCATCACTATCTTTATTTTCAATCTTTACTTCTACACCCTCAAGATGACGTCCAACAGAGATTTCCTTGTAAGCCTCTACAGGATTTAAGTGGGTAATTGGGCTAGTTTCAGTTAAGCCATATCCCTGGACAAAGTTAATACCTAATTCGTTGTACATCTTAAAAGTAGATGCAGGAAGTGGACCACCTCCACAAATACAAATTCTAATGTTCTCAAGAGAAACCTTCTTAAGTAAGAAGTTAAACCATTTTTTACCAACTTGGATGTGGAAAACCTTCTTTAAGAAACCTGAAACACCCATTAAGAAACGAATTAAACCATATAGAACAATGCCTTTTTTCTTAACCCCATTCATTAATGCAGTTAAAAGCTTATTAAATAGCAATGGTACGCCTAAGAACATTGTTACTTTACCAAGCTTTAATTCCTTTAATAACTGGGTAACTACAAGCTTCTTACCAAATACACAAGAAGCACCAACACTGATAGATTCAATAAACACAGCAAGCATTGTATATGCGTGGTGGATTGGTAAAATTGCATAGAATACATCTGTTGGATAAAGCTTCATATAAAGCTGTGCAATATAGCAGTCACTAACAAGGTTTTCGTGAGTTAGCATAACACCCTTAGGAGTTCCTGTAGTACCAGATGTAAATAGAATAGCAGCTAAATCTTTACTTGTAGCCTTTACAGCTTCAGCCTCAGGGCCATTTAAATCGAGGATATAGCTGTAGCCTTCAGGACGTTTTTCCTCTAAAGAATATTTAGCAACAAGCCCTACTCTCTTTGAAGTATCGATTGTAGCAACTCTATCACCATCACAGAAAATTCGAGAAATTCCACCAAAAGCCATTAAAGTTTCCATATCATGGTCGTTATAAGTTGCATCGAGTGGAACAACGATAGCACCTGCATATAAAATAGCTAAGTAAGCAATTGCCCATTCAGGACTGTTTTTACCTGAAACAGCAATTTTATCACCAGGCTTAACGCCTTCACTTAATAAGAAATTTTTAATTTCTAATATCTTATTTCTTGCTTGTGTATAAGTAAATCTTAACTCTTTTGGATTAAAAGCAACAAAACATTCATTGTTTGGATATCTATCACAAGTAATTTCAAACATCTCAACGAGAGTTGGCCACTGCCCATTAAAAAATTTACCTCTGTAATCATCTAAAAAACGATATGCATCAGGATTTGGTACTTTAAAAGACATTTGTATCTCCAAATAAATTTTATTATACTTGATATTATTACACATTTTGTATATGTGTCAATGTTAGAAGATTCTTGAACCGTTTTCTGTGTCACACTTTAACCTTTTTGTGAAAGAATGTATTATTCTATCTCATGGCGCTAAACACATTTAACGAAGTTGTAAACTACCTCGATAGCTTTTCATATAGTGATAAATCAAAAGCTCCAGGGATAATTAGAGAAAATAGATTAGAAAGGATGGAGAACCTTTTAAAATGGATAAAAAATCCAGAAAAGGATTTAAAGATTATTCATTTAGCAGGAAGCAAGGGGAAGGGATCAACTGCAACATATCTAGCTATATTATTAAAGAATAAAGGTTATAAAACAGGCTTATATCTTTCCCCTCATGTTTCAGATTACAGGGAACGTTTTACTTTAGCTGGAAGGTTTTTTGATGATGATTTTTTAATTGAAACTGCTAACTTATTAAAAAATCTTTTAATAGGTTTTACTAATCCTGCAGAATATGGCTCTCCACTACCTTCAACCTTTGAAATATATACTGCCTATGCTTACCTTTTATTTAAGGAAAGTGGGTGCACTCATGCTGTTATTGAAACAGGAATTGGAGGTCGCCTTGATGCCACAAACACAACTAACTCTATAGCTTCAGTTATTCTTCCAATAGAGTTAGAACACACTTCGATTTTAGGTGATACAATTGAAAAAATTGCTTATGAAAAAAGTAAAATTATCAAAGAGCATCAAGTAGTGTTTTCAGCAAGCCAAGCTAAGGAAGCATTAAATGTTATTAAAACGGAAGCAGTAAATAATAATTCAAAGTTTTATTATTTTGATGATGAAATAATTAATTTTCACTCTGAAACATTAATAAAAGGGGAACACTTAAAATTTCAATTAAAAGCTGGTTCTTCTTTTGATCTTCAGCTCTCAGTTTTTGGTAGAAAGCAAGCTGAAAATATCGCACTTGCTATCTTAATTGCCTCGAAGTTAAATTTTCTAACAGCTTGGGGAATTAATGAACTACAAAGAATAATAATTAAAGGAAGGTTTATGCCTTTAAAAATTAATAATGTTCCAGTAGTTATTGATGTTGCACACACCAAAAACAGTATATTATCAACTGCAAGCACATTTTATTCAATTTATAAAAACGATGTGACTGTTATTTTTGGAGCTCTTGAGGGAAAGGATGTTACTCACATGCTTGAGACTCTAATTTCTAATTTTGATAATCTAATTATCTCTCAACCTGGAACTTTTAAAAAAAGTAATATTGAAGATATATACTCTAGCGCATTAAAATTAAATACAGAGAAAAACATATTACTAATTAAAGACAATAAAGATGCATTAGACACTGCGTTAAAATTAAATAAACCTATATTAATTACTGGTTCTTTTTATCTTGCAGGTCCGATGCTTGATATCATGGAGGAGCACTATGGCATTAAATGCTAATGAAATTAATTATCTTATTTCTGAGTTAGATTTTAATGACACCTTTATCCAAGATATCGTCGAACATGATTTCCACTCCTTCACAATGTGTCTTTTTTCCAAGCAGGAAAAGGCTTGGTTATTGTATGTTGAAATAGGTACTCCATACCAAAGAATTTGTAAAACTAATAGAATTAGAAAGAAAAGTACTAAGATGCAGCGCTTCACGCAGTATCTTAGAGCAAATATTGTTGGTTCAAGAATTGTTGATGTAAAGGTAACAAAAGGTGAAAGAGAAGTAGTATTTACTCTTAAGCATGCTGATGTTGAAAAGAAGATGTTTATTCGTCTCTTTTCAGGTCCTTCTTCAAACATTATTATCACAGATCAAAATCTAATGATTTTAGAAGTTTTAATGAGAAGACCTAAAAGAGGAGAAGAAAAAGGAAAGCTATTTACTCCATCTCAAGAAAAAGAAATAGATGAAGTAAAATTTCCAATTAGAAGCTTTACTGCAAACACCTTTAATGAAGAAATTGATAAAAATATCTCAGCTGAAAAAACAGATGAATTACTTGATAAACTTAAGAATCAGGTAATTTTAAAAAGAGATGAAGAACTTACCTATTTAAAGGGACAACTTCGTGATAAAGAGAAAAAGGTTGAGGAGTATAAAAGCTATGAAGAACTCAAGGCATCAGCTGATTTACTCTCTGCTTACTCATATTTAATAAAGAAAGGACAAGATAAAGTTAATTTAACAGATTTTGAAGGTAACTCTGTCACAATTCTTATCGATTCAGCTCTCTCGGCAAGCCAAAACATTAATGCTTATTATCAAAAATATAAAAGAGCTCAAAGAATATATGAAAATAACATTAATGATATTAATGAAATAAAAGAAGCTATATTAGAAAAGGAAAAGCACTACAACGAACTACTTTCACAAAACTCAATTAATCTCTTTGAAAAAGAATTAGGTGAGCAAAGTAGTAGTAAGAATAATAATATAACAGGACCTGGGTTAAAGCTTAATTCACATGGTTTTGATATTTTAGTTGGAAGAAATAGTAAAGAAAATGATGAACTTTTACGTCATCACGTCAGAGGTAATGATCTTTGGCTACATACAAGAGATACTGCAGGTGGCTATGTATTTATTAAATGTAAGAAGGATAAGAGTGTTCCTTTAGATGTTTTAATTGATGCAGGGAACCTTGCTGTGCACTACTCCAAAGCAAAAGCAAATAAAAAAGCTTCTCTCTACTACACTCATGTTAAGTATTTAAGAAGAGTTAAGGATGGAAAACAAGGTCTTGTAATTCCAACTCAAGAAAAAAACCTTGATATTACACTAGACGAGAAGAGAGTTAAACAATTACTTTCTAAAGAAGGGGGTTTATTTTGAAAACTCATTTTGAAGATATATTTTATCCAACGGCTGAGGAAGAATTAAATAAATTATGTAATCTTGATGATAGTGATGGCTCCTATAAAGCTATAATCCTTCCTCATGCAAGTTTAGAGAATGTAAACTATCTCTATAATGAAGGGTTTTCAAAACTTAAGAAAGTTAAACGATATGTTTTTATCGCCCCTATGCATAATGGAAAATATCCTTTATCAAGCACATCTCTTTTTACACTATCAAGCTCAATTGATGATAATGTTAAAATAACAAGTGCAGCTAATATCACAATTGATGATTCAATATTAGAAGAAGAATACTCATTTGAATTAGTACTACTTTATTTAAAAAAATTAAAAAGAGTGTGTGAAATAATACCTATTTTTACAGCACTTGAAGTAAGTGATGAAATTAAGAAATTAAAAAAGTTAATTTCTTCTTTTTCTGACGATGATACCTCTTTCATTATTAGCTCAAATTTTTCACTCTCAAGTAGTAACGATAAAGCAATAATGTGTGCAAAGAACTTAATTAATGCATTAAAGGATAATACCCCTCTTTTAGAAGAGGAAAAGAAAGGTAATATTTCTTCATGTGGTATAAAGATATTTGAAGCATTTAGAAATAAATATAAAAATTTTGATGTATTAGCAATTCAAGATAAAGACCAAATTGTAAAAGAAATTGATGATTGTAAAGGTAATGTAATTCACCTTTTAGGAGCATATTATGATTAATGAACCAATGATAAAAACCACTGTTATTGAAGGTGTTGAATATAGCTGTATTTCATTAGGTCTAGATGATTTTGCTATTCCAAAGCACATGATGCAAGGTGAAAAGCAAGATGGATATATCTATAAAGATGGTGAGTTAAAAAAGTGGAAATGGGAAGCTTTTACTACAATAGATTCAATTAGATATGTCTATTTTGATAAATGTAACCTTAAACCATTTTCCTCTATTGCTTTTGAAAACAGAAGTAGAGCTCTAGAGCTTTTATTAAACTTGGCTACTGCTATCACCCTACTTCCAGCTTCCTTTGTTGATACAACATTTGGTGTTGTACCAGTTTATCGTTTCTACATTCTCGATGATGATTCTTGGTTAATCCTTCCTCCAGATCTTTCAGATTTCTTTGTAATGTATTACACAGATGAAGAAAGATATCTTTCATCTGGTTGCTTTACCAAAAGTGGTACAGAACCATCCTTTACCTTAATTAGACAATTTGCTGAATTCTTATACTATGCTTTAACTTCTAAAGCACCATATCAAGATAGAGAAATAAGAGAATATAACTACACAGAGTTTCCTCTTTCTGAGTATAAAAAATATTTATTTAAAGACCTTGATGATAAAACAATTGGTTTTATTGATTTTTGTTTACATGCTTCAAGCAAAGAAATGAGAAAAATCAATGGAAACAAAAAGTGTGTTGAAAACCTTTCATGGTTTATCGAAAAAGCCTCTTCTCTTACTTGGAATGTTGATAACAAAACTAAAGAAGAGTACAAAATGGTCGAAAACGAGCTGAATAAAAATGGAACATACCAAAAATTTCTTGCAAAGACCCAAGAAGGAGCTAAAAGAAATAATTTTTGGAGAAAAAAAGGTTCTGTTATTATCACTATAGTTGTATCAGTTATATTAATTGGAGCATTTTTATTTTCATATATTTCTAATTTGCTTGAGCCACCTCATACAAAAGATATGGATCAAAAACAAATCGTTGAAGCATATTATGAAGCTATCAACGAACTAGATGTTTCTAAGCTATCTGCTCCATTGAAGGGTTGTAAATCACCTCAAGAAACAGAAGTACTAAATCTATTTGTAAATAGACAAACTAGAATGGCGTATGAACAAGTTGCTCCTATATTAAGAGCTGATGAGTGGGTTGATGATGGAATGCCATCATTTAAAGCATCAATGTTTGTTTATGGTGCAGACGATGTTGTAGTAACTCAAATTGGAGAAAACCAATATAAGGCTGTACTAAAGTTCTACACTCCTTATGATTACTCTGAAACAGAGTCTACAGATGATCAGGTAATTCAATCTGAAGCATTAACATATGTATATGAATTTACTCAAATCTTTGATTTTGCTTGGAATAATAGAGGATGGTGGAACATTGTTAATGTTACTAACCCTGAAATTACTCTACTTGAAGTAATAAGAACACCTTATTCAGAATAAAGATAATTATCCAAAATAGTTTTTAATTTATCTTTATCATCTGGATGAATCCAAACAACATTATCAAAGGATTTAAAAAATGTAAGCTGTCTCTTGGCATAGTGCCTAGAGGCAGATTTTATATTATCCTTAATAATCTTAATTGAGGCTTCACCACTTATTTTTGCATCAAAGAATTCTCTATAGCCGATACCACCTATTCCAGGCCAAGCAAGAGAAGCTCCCATTTTGCAAAGCTTTTTAATTTCATCAACAAGCCCTTCATCAAACATGATATCAACTCTTTTATCTATTCTCTCATAAAGCTCATTTCTATCTCTATCGAGACCAATAATTAAAGGCTTCATGTTATTTCTAGGAGTCGACGGAATTGCAAAAGAAGAAAGCCCTCTTCCTGTTTGATAATAAACTTCTAATGCTCTTGTTATTCTATAAGCATCATTTACATTTATTTTTTCAGCACTAATAGGGTCAACACTCTTTAAGATTTTAAAAAGTTCTTGAACGCCCTTTTCATCAAGCATTGCCTTAACCTTATCTCTCACACCTTGATCTGCAATTGGAGATTCAGCTAGGCCATATAAAAAGTGCTTAAAATAAAAGGCAGTTCCACCAGTAACAAGTGGGATATTACCAGATTCATAAATTTGAGTGACAGCTTCATCACTTCTTTTTACAAACTCACCTACTGTAAACTGCTCCCATGGGTCTAGAATATCAACATTGTAATGCTTAATTTTTTTTAAAAGCTCTAATGACGGCTTAGCCGACCCGATATCAAGGTGCCTATACACTTGAACGGAGTCGGCATTAATTATCTCATAGCCATTTGAAAAAAAGTCCTCAACAAGCTGAGTCTTACCACTTGCAGTAGGACCAAAAAGAAATACTATCTTATTTTTCTTCGATGGTGTACTTAATTTCATCGTTCAAGACCTGAGTCAGAACATGTGAAACAATCTTTTCACCACTTTCTTCAATCTCATCCTTAAGAGAAGTTGATGAAATGATATTTGATTCCTTGATAGCAACACATGTCATCTCGTAGATGTTGCCCTCTTTATCGATTAATTTATCTAGTGGGATACTCACGAAAAATCTCCTTATCTTACAAAATATAACAAAAAAGTAACCTCAGCGTAAAGTATCTAATTTCTTTACAATGATATCAACAATCTCTTGAGGAGTCTTATCATCGGTATCGATAACTAGATCAGCAACTGAAGTATCGCTATTATCAATGCCATAAATACGCATATATCTAGCACTATCCTTTTGGTCTCTACCTTCAGTTTGACTAATTCGAAGCTCAAGGTCTCCGCCTTCTCTATTTAGTACTCTTTTAGCACGAGTCAAACTTGAAGCTTGTAAATAGACCTTAAGATCAGCTTCTTTTAACATCCAAATTGCTAAGCGAGACCCAAGCACACAATTCTTCTCAGCCATCGCCATCTCAACCTGCCTTCGATCTAGTTCTCTGTCGATATTATCATCGTTTTCTGCCATGCGACAAAAATCCCAGAACTCAACACCCCTTTCAGCAGCAAGCTGTCTGAAAGTAAAGTTAATCATCTTATAACCTAAGCGCTCGGAAAGCAATGTTGTTACAGTTGTATTACCACAACCACTCTTTGAACTAATAGCTATTCTCATTCAACGTTCCTTATCTGTTCTCTAATATTTTCGATAGCATCTTTCATCTTAACTGCTTCAATATTAATCTGAGCAATTTGACTCTTACTTGCTGTAGTGTTAGTTTCTCTATTCATTTCCTGCATCAAGAAATCAAGACGCTTACCAACACTCTCATTACAATCTAATAGTCTAAAATACTCCTTTAAATGAGTTTTAAGCCTAATCTGTTCCTCATTTATAGAATACTTAACTAATATTGAACCAACTTCCTGTCTAAACTGATTTTCATCAAGTTTTTCACTGATTTTAAGCTCTTCATACTTTGATAGCAATAGCTTTGCATAGTAATCTTCATAGCCATCAAAAAGTTCTTTGATTTTATCATTTGAATCTTCAATTTGTTTTCCAAGCTTATATAAATCAGCCTTAGTGGCTTCCCCTTCCCTAAGTTTGGCACTATTAAATTGTTCAAGAGCCTTATCTAAGGTTGTAAATAAAGCTTCTCTATATATTTCAGGATTTTTCTCTTGAACATAGGTCATTAAGCCCTCAATTGAAAGATAATCAGAAGCTGAAAGACTAACACTTTTGCCACTAATATTCGAAATACTAGAAAATGCATCCTCATACTTTTGTAGCAAATCCTTATCAACAACGAGCTGACCATCATTTTTAAGAGTTTTAAGCTTTACAGAAATTTCAACCTTACCACGCTCAGCAACCTCTTTTATCCTTTGATCAATCTCTTCTTCAAATGAAGCAAGATTACTATTAATATTGTGATAAATATCTAAATATCTATTGTTATAACTCTTTATCTCTACCTCTAAGAAAAACTCATCAGATGAATATGAGCTATAACCATAAGCGGTCATACTTTTCATAGCTTATCTATAATCCTTTTAATTAATTTTCTATTGTTTCCAGCTCCCATGGTAATACAAACATCACCACTGAGCAAGAATGCAGATACTATATCAACAGCACTATCATCATCTTTTAAATAAACCACTTGATTTATCTTTGATAAAAAGGATCTAAAGACCTTTTTTTCTATTTCTTTTGTTAGTGCTAAGGATAAATTCTCCTTTACTTCATCATGCCGTGCAGATGAATAAACATTTTGAATAA
>JAQYFM010000162.1 GCA_028723145.1 Spirochaetales bacterium
GGGATTATGAAAAAAAATATTAAGTACGTCTGTGTTCTTATTACACTCACATTATTTATGTTTGTATCATGTAGTGGTAATCTAACTGATACATTATTAAAGGTCATGGATAGTACAAACACAAATGTCTTTGAGCAAACAGGTATCGTAAAACCTGATACTTCAGTTGCCGATAATGCATTAAAAGCAATGAATGCATCAAAAGTTGAAATAACAAAAGAAGGTGATACTGTTGATATTACTAGTAATAAAGAATTTGAGGCTATAAAAGAAGCAGGTATAGAAATTACATTAACAGGTAATCTTGCTACTGCTGCTGCTAACGGTGTATTAGCTCCTCAAACAGCTGAGCAAAAAGCAAGCTTTGCTGCTGCTATTAATTCAACTAATGAAGCAAGCCAAAAGGCAATGGAAGAAAAGTTAACTAAACCAGTTTCTGGCGATGATAAGAAACTTGTTCAAGGTACTATGGCAGTAGCTTCTGGTGCAATTTCTACTGCTGCTGAAAAAATTACAGATAAATCTGTAAAAGATTTACTTGCAGGTTTAGCAACCCAGTTAAAAGATACTGCTACTAATGAAAATGCAGTTATTACTGAAGCTGATAAAGTTCAAGCACAGCTCTTAACTAACATTGCTGTTTCAGCAGCAAAAGCTAGCGATGATTTACAAGGTGAAAAACCTTTAGAATCTCCAAAAGTAAAAGAGCTTGTAAATGATACATTAACTCTTTACAAAGTTGCTAAGATTGCTTCTGGTAGTGTAGATATCTTACAAACAGAAGGTCTTTTTGATCTATTTACTAACATAAATTCATCTTCTAAGGGTGTTAAAGCAGTGGAAGATTTGATTATACAAATGGGTGGTTCTATCTAGGAGGAAACAAAATGAAAAACTTAAAAAAGATTATTACATTAACATTAATAATGGTTATAGCACTTTCTACAGTTTTTGCTTCTACGCTTACTCCTGATACAGATGTAGCCTATAATATGGTAGATAGACCATATACAAAAACTAGTGCAAGAATGCTTTCAATGGGTGGTGCTGGTATTGCTTTAAGATCAAATCAGGATGCTCTCTATGTTAACCCTGCTTCCCTTGGAGAAAAAGGTTTAGTATGGAATATGCCTAATGTAGCAACAACTATTTATAATGCAAGAGAATTAATAGCTACAGGTATTATTGATAACTATCAGAATATTGCATCTGAGCCTGGCAAATATGCTGAAACTATTTTAGGTATTTTTGGTAAAGCTGGTAACAATAAAATTGCAACTGTTGATGCAGGTGTTGGTGCAAAATGGGGTAGATTTGCATTTGGTGTTGATACACAGGTAAATTTAAATACATATACTCCATCAACTAGTGCAATTGATGTAGCTGTAATTCCACAAGTAGATGTTGTTCTTTCAACAGGTCTTGGTCTTAGATTTATGAGAGATTCAAAGATTAACTTTGATATTGGTGTTGCTGCAAGACTTAATGCTAGAGGTTATTATGAGAAACTTGATGCTAATTATGTATTAAGTAATCTTAACAGTATGGATAAAATCTTTACACAGCTTCAGGAAACTAAGCCAATGGTATTCTTATATTCAATGCCAGTAGATGTTGGTTTTAATTTAAATCTGCCAGCAGGTGTTACATTTAGTACAGTAGCAAGAAATATTAATGGATCATTCAAGGGTGATGTAACAACATTAAAAGAGATTTCAAGTGAAGCTGCAACTTTAGTTAAATCCGATAAAATCAAGCTTGAAAGCCCAATGAGTGTTGACGTTGGTTTTGGTTGGAAGCCAAATTGGGGCCTTTCATGGCTTGCAAACCCAAATATTGCAGTTGATGTTGTTGATGTTATTAGCCTTACTAAAGGGTTCTCAACTACAAATCTCCTAGCTCACATGAGAGCTGGTATTGAAGTAGAGATTCTTAAGCTTCTTGAGCTCAGAGCTGGTATCAACCAAGGATATGTATCAATTGGTGCAGGTGTTAACTTAATGAACCTTATCCACTTAGAAGCTTCTTACTATCGCTTAGAGTTTGGTGAAAAACTTCTTGATAAGCCAGTTGATGCTCTTACAATTAGAATGAATCTCTTCTGGGAAAGATAATTAATTATTATGCTAATTTGCCACATCTTCGGGTGTGGCTTTTTTCATCTTAAGCTTTAGTGTATATTTATAATATGTTTTCATTAGATACAATTATTAAAGCCTTTATTATTGGCTCTACAATGATGGTTCCAGGAGTTTCCGGTGGATCAATGGCGATGGTCCTGGGAATTTATGGAAAATTAATTAATGCTGTTAGTTCTTTTTTTAAAGATATTAAGAAGAATTTAATCTTTTTAATTGAGTTTTCTGTTGTAGCACTTTTAGGAATTGTTTTATGCGCAAAACCAATTTTGGCATTAATTGATAGATTTCCAAGAGTTGCAATGTTCTTCTTTATAGGTCTTGTATTTGGTTCAATTCCAATGCTTTATAAAAAAGCAAATATCAAGAGTGTTAAGATTAAAGATATTCTTTACTTTATAATTGGTGTAATAGTTGTATTAAGTTGTCAGCTAATTCCAAAACTTGAGTTTGATCCTAATTCACCATTTACACTTTCAATGGCAATTACTCAATGCTTGATTGGAGTAGTTGTAGCTGTAGGTTTTATCCTACCTGGTATTAGCTTTTCATATTTATTATTAATTCTTGGTTCCTATGACTTTATTATGAACGCTATTAGTACTTTAAATATTTTAGTATTAATTCCTTTTGGATTAGGGTTTTGTATTGGAGTAGTGCTACTTACAAAGATTTTAGACATTTGTATG
>JAQYFM010000163.1 GCA_028723145.1 Spirochaetales bacterium
ATTCATTTTCAACATCATCTTTAATAACACGATTAACAACAGATGTTCAGAATGTTCAGCAAGCATTTCAAATGACAATTAGAATATGCTTCAGAGCTCCTATTATGTTTGTATTTGCAATTATTATGGTAATACACAATAGTGGTACTCTTGTTGCTGTATTTGCTGTTGCAATTCCTGTTTTAGCAATTGCTTGTGCCTTCTTTATTAAAAGAGTGTTCCCAATCTTTAATAGAATTTTTAAACACTACGATAAGCTTAATAGAGTAATTGAAGAAAACTTAATAGGTATTAGAACAGTTAAAGCATATGTAAGAGAAGAAGAGGAAAAAGAAAAGTTTGATTCCTCCTCACGTGCAATTCATGATGACTTTGTAAAAGCACAAAAGATGATGGTTATGATTAATCCTCTAGTTCAAAGTGTTTCATATGCTTGTATTCTTGCAATTTGTTACTTTGGAGCAAAACTTATTAGTGTGGGCTCTATGGGAACAGGAGAGTTGATGAGTGTATTTACATACACAATGCAAATTCTTTCTTCCCTTATTATGATTGCAATGATTGTTGTAAACCTATCAATGTCAAAGGCATCAGCTGAGAGAATTATTGAAGTTTTGGATGCTTCTCCAGAGATGGATCTAAATGAAAATGGATTAAAGAAAGTTGAAGATGGAAGTATTTGCTTTGACCATACTAACTTCTCATATTCTGGAAATAATACTCCATTAGTACTACATAATATTAACCTTGATATTAAATCAGGGGAGATGGTTGGTCTTCTTGGTCCAACCGGAAGTGGTAAATCAAGTTTAATATCATTAATTGCTAGACTGTACGATGTTACATCTGGTTCTGTATCTGTAGGTGGCCATAATGTAAAGGATTATGATATTAAAGCACTTCGTGATGGTGTATCAGTTGTATTACAAAAGAATACACTCTTTTCTGGAACTGTTAGGTCAAATCTATTGTGGGGTAATGAAAACGCAACAGATGAAGAATTAATTTGGGCGCTTAAAAGTGCAAATGCTGATTTTGTCTTTACATCTAAAGATGGTCTTGATAGCGTAGTAGAGCAGGGAGGTAATAACTTCTCTGGTGGTCAAAAGCAGAGGTTATGTATTGCTAGGGCGCTTGTTAAGAAGCCTAAGGTATTAATCTTTGATGACTCAACTAGTGCTGTTGATACTCAAACTGATCATCAAATTAGAAATGCATTAAGGCGCGATGTAAAGAATTGTACAAAGATAATCATCGCTCAGCGTGTTAACTCTGTTATGGATGCAGATAAAATCGTTATCTTAGAAAATGGGTATATCGATGATGTTGGCACTCATGATGAGCTTTTAATGCGTAATAGAACATATCAAGACCTAGTAAAGGTCCAGCTAGGAGGTAAGGAAAATGGCGAAAATTAAGAAGCTTCCACCTCAAAAAGCAAAAGATCCTAAGAAGACCTTCAAAAGATTATTTTCCGAGGTATTTGGAGAAAATAAACTTAAACTAACAGTTGTAATAATTTGTATCATTATTTCAGCTCTTTCTACAGTTTATATTTCTACATTATTAAAAACATTAATTGATGATTTTATTACACCAATTGTTAAAAGTGGTACTTTTGATTTCTCTCCACTTTTAAAAGCAATGTGTGGTTGGGCTCTTATCATGCTCCTTGGTGTTACTACAACTTACCTTCAAGGAAGGATAATGGTAAAGATTGCTCAAGATGCACTATTAAATATAAGAAATAAGATGTTTGCTAAACTTGAGAGGCTTCCTATTTCTTACTTTGATACTCATCAGCATGGACAAATAATGTCTAGATTCACAAATGATGCTGATACACTTCAGCAGATGATTTCTCAATCAATTGTAAGTGTTATATCCTCTGGACTTACATTAATTTGTGTTTTTATTGCCTTATTAATGAATAGCTGGATATTAACAATACTAATTGTTTTAACAGTTATTGTATTAATGAATGTTACAAAGATTATTGGTTCAAAGAGTAGTAAGAACTTTGCACTTCAGCAAAAGAACCTTGCAAAGGTTAATGGTTATATTGAAGAGATGATGAATGGAAGTAAAGTTGTCAAAGTATTTAACCACGAAGATGCAAGTAAAAAGGAATTTGACCAAATAAATAATGAACTTTGTCAAACAATGACAAGAGCAAATACTTACTCAAATGTAATGGGACCTGTTGTTAATAACATAGGTAACTTACAGTATGTAATTCTTGTATTTGCGGGCTCTCTTATCTCAATTGTTACTGGAGGTTCTTATTCTGTTGGTTCTCTTGCTGCCTTTTTACAACTTTCAAAGTCCTTTACTAACCCTCTTGGTCAAATAGCTCAGCAAGTTAACTTCTTCTTAATGGCATTAGCTGGTGCTGAAAGAATTTTTGAGCTCCTTGATGAAGAGGAAGAGGTTGATAACGGCTATGTTACATTAGTTAATGCAAAGGAAGAAAATGGTGTATTAACAGAATGTAAAGAGCGAACTGGCATTTGGGCATGGAAACATCCTCACACAGATGGTTCTGGTATTACCTATACTAAGCTTAGAGGCGATATCGTAATGAGTGAGGTTGACTTTAGCTATGTAGAAGGAAAGCCTGTATTAAAGGATGTATCACTATATGCACATCCTGGTGAGAAGATTGCTTTTGTTGGTGCAACTGGAGCAGGCAAAACTACTATCACTAATCTATTAAATAGATTCTATGATATCCAGGATGGTAAAATTAGATTTGATGGAATTAATATCAATAAGATTAAAAAGAGTGACTTAAGACACTCACTTGGTATTATCTTACAAGATACCCATCTATTTAGTGGAACTATCAAGGATAACATTAGATATGGAAAGCTTGATGCAACAGATGAAGAGATTATCAATGCAGCAAAGCTTGCAAACGCCCATGAATTTATCATGATGATGAAGGATGGTTATGATACTATGCTTGAAAATGATGGTGAAGGGTTATCTCAAGGACAGCGACAATTAATAGCTATTGCCCGTGCAGCGGTTGCTAATCCTCCTGTTTTGGTAATGGATGAAGCAACTTCAAGTATCGATACTCATACAGAAAGTTTAGTTCAAGAGGGTATGGACCGTCTAATGGAAGGTCGAACTGTATTTGTAATTGCTCACCGCCTTTCAACTGTTAGAAATAGTGATTGCATTATGGTTCTAGATCATGGTTCGATAATTGAAAGAGGCACTCATGATTCATTAATTGCCGAAAAGGGTGTCTACTATAGACTTTATACTGGAGCATTTGAATTAAGTTAAAAAAAAGAATACCCAAAGACCTAAGTCTGAGGGTATTCATTTTATCTAAGGGCAAGACGTAAACTTGAGATGTCGTTCGTAGTAAGGGACAAACTATTCTTTAAGTAATTAACTGAGAGATGTAGAAGAGCTTTATCCTCAAGTTCACTTGCTCCTGTGATCATTTTTAAATTGTTAGTAAATGCATCTTTAATAATGTTATAGCGATAATCACTTTTAGAGAGAGAATACTTGCTTTCAAAGTATCTCATATAGCAATCTTCAATTGCTGATAGTCTTGCTCCCATTAATGCTTCTAAAAGTGCAACTACTAAAGATGTATTACTATCTGGTTTTGAGAAAATTAGATAAGGTCCTTTATTATCAGCCATTGAGATAAATAAATCGTGAGCATTATTTACGTTTATTATATTAAATTCACCACTTTCAATTATGCTTCCTGAATAATTAATAATAGTTTTAATTGAATACTTTCTAGCAAGAGAGAAGATTTCGTTTAATCTTTCTGAACTTTCAGGATATGATGCTGTGAATAATTTTTTTTCTCCAATTATACCTGCTTTATGGTTAAAGAATTGTAAATACTCTTCATTTGAGGTAAAGAGTGATTTATCTTCTACGGGATTAAGTGTTGATAGAATATATTCAATATAACCATCTTTATCTTTTGAAAAAACACTAATTTCAACATTAGAATCAAGGTTTAAATATGAGAAATCATTACTTGAAATAATGGTTAAAAAACCATTTTCATTTTTTAAATAATAGGCTGCAGATAGTAATGAATTATTATCCTCACTTATTGCAATAAATGATAGTTCATCAATTTTTACTTCATATAAATCTTTACTATTGAAGGTAAATGGTATTGTTGTTTTTATTTCTTTTCCATTAATTGATTCAATTATTCTTGTATTTTGAATAGGTTGTTCAGTTTTGATGATATCACTGCTATCAAGCTTGATTTGAGCAGATGATACATCATAATTAATGCCCTCAGGGCTTTCTATAATTATTGGCTCTACCGTGGCACAAGAAATAAGTAGTAGTAATGAAAAAAAATATAAAGCAAGCTGTTTCATTTCAAATCTCAATAATGTAAACAGCCTGCTATATTATTGGTTACATCAGAAATTAAGTTTTTTAACTTCCTCAACGCTATTTTCTATAGCTTTAGGTAATGTTACTCTATTATCAAAGACAGCCATGTCCTTAAAGCCGGTTCCGGTGAGTAATACAGTAACAAGTGCATCCTCTCCAAATTTAGCTCTTACATTATCACTATCCTTTTTAAATGCCGCAAATGCGCAAGCCGCAGCTGGTTCAACGAATACACCTGCATCCTTTGTTAATTCCATTTGAGCTGAAAGAATTTCTTCTTCGCTAACTTCAACAGACCAACCATCTGAATGCTTAATTCCATAAACAGCCATTCTACCATTAGCAGGGTTATTAACACTGATACTATCTGCTCTAGTTGTTGCTTTTGTCTCCTTCATTTCTCCAGTTCTAAAGGCCTGTGAAATAGCATTAGACTTTTCTGCTTGAGCACAGACAAGATGAGGCATTTTGTCAATTAAACCTGCACTTAGAAGATCATAGAAACCTTTCCAAACACCACCAAAGATACAACCATCTCCAGTTGGAACATAGATTACATCTGGTGCTCTTCTACCCAAATCCTCAAAGAGTTCAATTGAAATACTCTTCTTTCCTTCAATGGTCATTGGGTTGTAAGCTGTATTTCTATTTATTCCACCAAAGAGTTTAGTGTACTCAATTGATAGTTTAAATGCATCATCATATGTTCCTTTAACAGGTACTACATGAGCTCCATATAGAACACTCTGCATAAGCTTATTAATTGGTGCAGTAGCTGGAACAAATAATACTATATCAAGGCCATATGCAGCACCTGCACAGCTCATAGCTGCTCCGGCATTACCAGTACTAGCTAATGCAATTTTAGTTACATTATGAGCTTGAGCCTGAGCTACAATAAGCTGACTTGCTCTATCCTTAAATGAACCTGATGGTAGTTGGCTATCAAGCTTAAGTGTAAGATTATTAATATTATATCTCTTTGAGAGCTTAATAGGTCTTACAACTGGAGTTGATCCAACTGGATAAGCATCCTTATTTTTTATCTCATAAGGGAAGAAATCGTACATTGTAACATGATCTTTTTCTTTAAGACTCTTTAATTCTTCTTCATCATAGATTACAGATAGTACGCCCTTTCTAAATTCTCCTTCCTTTTCACTACCACCGCAATTAGGGCAAAGATACATTATCTCATCAGAGACAAACTCACTGCCGCAATCAAGGCAAACGTATTTGAACTTCATAACTTCTCCTAAAAAATTACCGAGGAAAGTTTGCCTCCCCTCGGCTTTACTATTATTTCTTAATTTCTTCGTTGAACTCTTTAATGAGAGCATCAATTTGTGGAACAAGCTTTGGAATATCCTTCCAGTAATTTCTATCGTACCATTGTCTGTTGAGTTCTTCGTAGGTCTTACCCTGCTGTTCAACCCAAGTATAGTACTTAAGATTGTGGATTCTAAGTCTATCGTAGTATCCAAGCTCAAGAGCGTTATCAATACCCTGATGCATTAGAGCACCTGAGTGAACTCTTGCTGCTTCCATTAAGCTTAATGGACCCTGCTGCTCTGTCAACTCTGCTAAGCGGCTTGTATACATAACTGATGAGTCTGTAAGAATTGTGAATACAACATCATCTTCATCCATTTCGTAGTACTTAGCCATCTTGATAGCTGAGAGCATGTTACCAATACCAGAGATACCAAAGAGAGCAAGATTATCAATATCACTTTGTTTAACACCAATACTCTTGAGGTATTCTTTTCCATCTGGTTCATTGAAGAGACGGTAAATATCCATACAGTCTTGGTCATCAATTGAAAGAACCATATCAGTATTCTTAACATTGTGAATCCAAGGAACGTGCTTGTCACCGATACCTTCAATTCTGTGTCCACCAAATCCGTTTCTAAGAAGAGTAGGGCACTGAAGTGCTTCACCAGCACCAATTTTAATATTTGGATATACATCCTTAAGGTGGTCACCAGCAGCTAATGTTCCACCACTACCTGTTGAAGAAGCATAACCTCTAACATTTTCTGGCTTAATACCAAGCTTCTCAAGTACTTCAATAATTGCACTACCAGTAATTTCATAGTGCCAAAGGTAGTTTTCAAACTGCTCGAACTGGTTGAAAATTACGATATGTTTTCCTCTTTCTTCATCAAGTTCATGACACTTATCGAAGATTTCCTTTACGTTTGATTCACAACCAGGAGTTGCAATAATTTCACCTGCAACAGTTTTAAGCCAGTTAAATCTTTCCTGAGACATATTCTCTGGGAGGATTGCAATACTCTTACAACCAAGAAGAGCTGAGTTATAAGCACCACCACGGCAGTAGTTACCTGTGCTTGGCCATACAGCTTGCTGTTCTGCTGCATCGAAGTTACCAGTTACAAGAGCTGGAGCTAAGCATGAATAGGTTGCACCTACTTTGTGAACACCACAAGGGAACCACTTTCCAACAAGAGCAAGAATACGAGCCTTTGTGCCTGTAATCTCACGTGGAATTTCAATAAAGTTTACATCCTTAAATTCTCCACCTTTCTCAACAGGTTCATTGTGCCATGTGATCCTATAGAGGTTAACAGGATCGACGTCCCAAAGACCTCTTTCCTTAAGCTTAGCTTTAATATCATCACTGATCTTTTCTGGATGTTTCATCTCTTCAAAAGTTGGTAATGTTATTCCTCTTTCCTTACAGCGAGCAACATTTTTCTTAATAATATCAGGTTTCTTTTCGAGATTAATTAACACGTTCAATCCTCCATAGAATTAATATATTTGAAGAATACA
>JAQYFM010000164.1 GCA_028723145.1 Spirochaetales bacterium
GCTATCACATTCATTTTAGTTACAGAAAATCCATACACATATTTTTTATCTTTATAAATAAATACAAATTCAAAGGAAGAAGGTTTATTTTTCGTCTCTACATCAAAAATATATGGAATAATATTACCAACCATCATTCCAAGTTGTCTATATACAGACTTTCTTATTGAAAGTAATGCTGTTGTTATTGCATTGATAAGGTTTGATTTTCCTGAAGCATTAGCTCCAAATACCATTGCACTTTTTAAAAATCTTCCTTCTTCACTTTCAATACCATTATTTATATAAACTTTATCTGTAGCTGCTTCCATTGATAGAACAGCCCTGAATTCTCGACTGAAAATTGAATTAGCATATCCTTCTCTCTCTATTGGTAAATAGAAGGCTATTATGATATATAGGAAAACTCAATGTAAAAACTAAATTATTGTAAAAAATTTAAAAAATACTGATTTTACATCCAATTTAGAAACAAACCCCACCACCAGCAAAGATATCTAATCTCCAGCCATCAAAGAATCCTGAAGTAAGTGGAAGAGCAAACTTAAAGCCCATTTTGAAGTATCTATTTCTTAGTTTAGCTAAGAAACCTATACTTGTATTTACCCCTGATTCATCACATCTGGTGTATTCAAATTGTTCAAGTTTATTGTTTTTCTCATTGTTTGTTGCATAGTTATATATTTTTGAAAAATATCTACTATCAATAAAGAATCCCCAAGTATCGTTACTGAGTAATTGGTAATATGCAAGACCTAAACTGAAATCAAGGCTATTATCAAAGTGTCTTGAAAAATACCCTACACTATTTCTTGAAATAGTGAAATCTGCTCCAGCAGATCCAACTATTCCAGCTCTTACTTTAGAGGAAGGAAAGAATACTGCATCAAAGTATGGCCCAATGGTATTAACCATAAATGTATCTTTATATATTGGATTTAACTGTAATGATTCTTTTAAAGCTGATGAAAAATAGTTTCTACCAGATGATATTGATAAACCGCCCCAAAACTCAGCAGAAGCACTTAATGTAACTAGAGTAAGCATACAAAGCAGTAAACACAATATTTTTTTCATCTCTACTCTCCAATCTTTATTCCGACTCCAATAAAGGCTCCAATAGATATTGCAGCATAATCTTCTTTAAACCATTTTTTTAAATCATTTGTGAAGAAACACATAATATGTGAATCATAGTATACACCAGCATTTATAAATAAACTATTTGAAATAAAATAATTTAAATATGGTTCAACCTGTACACCTACTACAATAGTCTCTGTAAATCTATCATCACTACCAATTGAGCCTCTTACTGCAGCTCCTAAGTCAAACTTACCTACTCTTGCTCTAAAAATTGGACCAATAGACATAAATACTTTACATCTAGTTTCTTCTAGTACATCTCTTCTTTCATAACTCCAGCTATCAGAATTAAAGTCACCAACTGGTACGTAGTTTATACTCTTATTTGCAAAACCTAGTTTTGTATTAACTGAAAAACCAGTTCGAGAAGTAGGAGTTTTAAAAACATCTAATGTTAAAGATAAACCATTATTAGTTCTCTTATAAAAAGGATCTTCAACTCTATTATTTAACCAAACTGAATCTGCAAACTTTGGAAGAGGGCTTGAAAAGACATTACTATCATAGGAAAAATCATAGGAAGCTTTAAGATACATAGAAGAAGCAGCTATTGTTGTCATAGCAGTTATTAAAAGTAGTAACATTATTAATACTCTTTTCATATCTTAAACTCCTACAGTAAGACCAAATTTAGCTTGAACTTTATGAGGCTTTTGGTCAAAAACTCCGTTATATACATACCCTATCTCATAATAGATATTAGCAATGCTATATAATACAAACTCTGCCTTAACACCAAAACTCATCATTACCTGCTTTAAGCTTTCACCAACAGTAGAATTTATAACACTTCCATAGGAAATTGCAGCATCGTTAAAAACTGTAATAAATGGATATAAGTCCTTTGCACCAAGTTGAGGTCCAAAGATTGTTAAATATATTCTTCCATAAGCAATATGCTGAGTATTTGGAATAGTAAGTCCAAATATCTTATCTTGCATTACATAGGAAGGAACACTTGTTCCTTCGATATATCGATATGTAAAATTAAATCCCATTGTAGAACTTAACCATGATAACTCTGGACGATTTTTATAGTTGCAAGAACCTATTGTATGAGCACCTTCTATAGATAATGAAAGCTTACTAAAGTCTGC
>JAQYFM010000165.1 GCA_028723145.1 Spirochaetales bacterium
TCGATACACTTCTTAGCTTCTAAAAGCTCATATTCATAGCCGTTATAATCTTTTTTAATAATAATTTCAGTATTCATAAATGGCTTACGAGAGTTGTCATACACTCTAATTACTTCAGGGTTATTAATGTTTTCAACTTCAATATAACCCTTTGTTCCATAGATATAACCTCTTCTATCTGAAGTAATCTCTGCATCTGCAAATATAGTTGCAATAGAACCATCTTCAAAGCAAAGAACCATGGAATCTTGCAAGTCAACACCTGTTTCTGCTTTAGTACAAACTCCAGTTAAAGCCTTTACGTTAACATTATTTCTTGCCATTAATGCAAAATTAAGAGGATAAATACCAATATCAAGGAGTGCACCACCACCAAGAGCAGGATCGATAATTCTCTCCTTATCACTTATTTGATAACCTAAATTAGCTGTAACAGAAGTAACTCTTCCAATTTTTCCTTCACCAATTATTTTATCAATTATTTTTCTTGAAGGCATGTACCTTGTCCAAATAGCCTCACCAACAAATAATCCTTTTTCTTTTGCTAAATCTAGTACCTCTTTAGCTTCAGCTTCATTAACTGTAAAAGCCTTTTCACAAAGTATTGGTTTATTGTGGTTAAGGCATAGTAGCATATGATCCTTATGGTGAGAGTGAGGAGTTGCGACATATACAAGTTCAACATTATCATCACTTACGAGTTCTTCATATGAGCCATAACTAACACTTGCATTAAACTCTTCTTTAAAAGCATTTGCTCTTTCAATATCTCTAGCTGCTACTGCATATAGCTCGAAGCCCTTAGTGTTATTTATTGTATCAGCCATTGTCCTTGCAATGCGACCACATCCAATAATGCCTACTTTCATTTCTTTTTCTCCTTTTTCTTTATAGCTTTCTCTTCTGCTTCCTTAAGCTCTTCAAACTTCATAGTTGGGATAAATCTTCTTGCAAAACGTCCCTCACCTCTACTCTTAACATAGAAGTAACCAATAAATGAGAAGACAACTGCACCTATAAAGTTTACAAATAAATCTTTCATTGTATCAATGATACCGATATCAAGATATCCACCTAATCCAAGAGAGGTACCATCAGAGAGGATAACATCTGTAATACCTGTAATATGGACTACTCTATTTGTTTTTGTTGGGTCAAGCATTGTTGTATGAATAGCATGAACAATGGTATCTTTCTGCATATCAGATCCAGTAAAGAAATCCATGCCGAACTCAAAGAACTCCCAAAGAACTCCAACTGTCATTGAAAAGCAAAATGCTACGAATGCTAAAAAGAAAGGAGAAAGGTTGAATTTAATATTTTCATTTCTATTGAAAATATCACAAAGAGAGAAACCTACCGCTGCTGCTAAAAATCCAGTTGTCGTATGAAGCATCGTATCCCAAAATGGGACGTTGATATAATATGCTTTTAGTTCTCCCAAAATCTCTGCAGCATAAATAAATATTATTACTATTACTTCAAGTGTATCTGGAATATCTATGTGCCAGTTATGCTCAATAAACGATGGAATCATCATCAAGAAAAGTGCAAGTAAGCAGAAGAAAACACTCTCCCAATCTTGATTAAAGATCTGAGCTACCATAGTAAGTATTACAGATACTCTTAATAAGAGATAAACTGCAAACAACCCCTTATGCTCTTTAATTTGTTGCTTAAGAGGTATTGTGTGAATTTTCTTTCTTTGTTTATTCATAAAATAAAATTATATAACCTTTTTTTTATAAATAAATAGTTTTTGTCTTTTTTAAAGATTTTTTTTTGTGTTTTTGATGAATTTTTCACTCTGCTTATTGCGAGTATAAGCTTGCCCACTATAGATTTATTCAAAGTGAGGTAACAAATATGAAGCATAGTAATTTAATAACAATTTTACTACTAATTGTACTAATGCTTTTTAGCTGTACACCAAATGAAGCTAAAAATGAAACATTAGAAATAGACCAAGTATCTATGCCAACTAAAATGGATAAGATGATGCCATTTAATGCAAACAAT
>JAQYFM010000166.1 GCA_028723145.1 Spirochaetales bacterium
AAGCTATCTGATGCAGAAGGTGTTAAATAACAAAGTACTAAAAATAGGATAACAAGAATCACAAGTAATACTGCAATCTTAATTAGCCTATGTTTCTTCGCGTTAGATTTTTTCTTCGCAGTCAATTTAGTTCTCCTAAAAATTTTTTAATTCACTTTTTTTAACATATTGAAAAGTAAATGCAAATATACATATTAAAGTAACAGTAGAAAGTAAAGGTGATGGAATTTTATCTGCGATAAAAATTGGAGCACTCTTTAGTGGTGAATCTTTATATCCTACTATTAATGCTGAGTACAAGTTATTTACAATGTGTATTACTATCGGATAGGTAAAATCTGAGAAATGAATGCCAAGATACATTGCTAAAAAACCAAATGTAAAATAATAAAGTGATAGTAAAAAATAACTTGATACCTTAAATTCTGGATTATTTACCATGTGAGCAAATAAAAAAAGTAGACCAGAAATAAATGAAATTAGTAGTTTTGAGCTATTTTTATCTGTATTAATTATTCTTGAAAGTAAAACTCTAAACAAATACTCTTCACTAATACATTGTATAGGTGTAATAGCTAGTACAATAAAAAGCATAATTAGTTTAATTTTTATGGTATGTTGGTCTAAAGAAAGGTTTTTATAACTAATAATAGATGAAAGAAAAATTAATGCAAAAGCAATTAATGCAGTAATTAAATAATTTCCTCCCTTGTGTTTTCTTTCACTTATCATAGTATTTAGTGAACAATTAAAGACAACTCTTGTTCCGATAATGGAAAAAATAAATAGGGTAAGGGAAGGTATGTTAACTGATAAATAAGACGCAATAATTTCATTACTTGGAAAGAATGAAATAAAAGCTAACATAAATATTCCACCAATTAGCTGCCATGAAAAAAGTAAGAAAATTATTAGGAGCAATAGTGGTAGGATTTCTTTCTTTTGCATGATTCTTATCATAATGAATCTTTTGATTTTTAAATAGCGTGTTTTAATACAATATTTGATGTGCTAATATTTAGCTATGAAATTAAAAGATACTATTCTTTCATATTTAGATAATCCTGATATTGTATTAGTTTTTCCGACAGAAACAGTAAAACGTTACTATTTAACAGAGTATGTTGCCTCTAGAAAAACTAGTATATTAGCAGATAGAAGTATTGCTTTTGATGAATTTGCAAAGCAATTTGCTCCTATTTCAAAAGATAAAAAGCCAGCAAATAAATATATTAGAACTTTTTTTGCTTCATATTTTCTTAATGAAAAAGCTGATAGTTTAAAGTATTTCTATAATCCTAAATACAAAGAGAGTAAGGCTCGTTTTATACCTTTTATTTCTTCTATACTTCCTGAGTTGAAGACCTTAGATAAGGTCAAGATGGAAGATGAAAATATTAAATCTGACTTAAAGCTAATTTATGATTGTTATAATAAATTTCTTGAAAAAGAAAAATTATTTGAACCTGCTTTTTTTACTTATGACTTAAAGTACTACAGTGGGGAAAGGAGTAAAAAATATTATCTTGTTGCATATGATGCAGAAATTAATATGCAAAGATTTTTAGAGGAACTAAATTATCCTTCTTTTATTTTACCTCTTTCAATATCTATTAATAGCAATGTAAGGCATAAGCTCTTTTGTAATGAGAAGGCTGAATTATGTTATCTTTTTGACAATCTATCAAAATTATGTAAAGAAGGAATAAAGGCTGAAGAGATTATAATTTCAACACCAGATATAAAGAGGTTAAAGCCATACCTTGAAAAGGAAGCTATGGAATATGGTATTCCATTAAACTTCACATCCTCTGTTAAGTTATCAGAGACAATAGCAGGAAGACTCTTTAAGGATTTAAAGAGTATATATGATGAGTCTCTATCATTTTATTCATTAGAAAGATTTCTGCTTAACCCATCATATCCATTTGAGGATAGAGAATGTGCTAAAAGCCTTGTTATGGCATTAACAGAAAATGGATTATTAAAAGGTTCTTTTACTGGTGATGATAGAATAGAAGAAAGCTTTGTAAAGAAAAAATTATTTAAACAATTAAATTTATATAGAATTATTAAGCGTGGGGTTCAAAGATTATTTGAGTCAAATGAAATGACCAAAAATCTCCATATTTTGTTAACAAGTATTTTAGTCAAAGGTGAGTTTGAACAATGTGATGAAGAAGTTAGAAATAGCTATGCCTTTGCTGTTAAGGAGCTATTTAAGTTCCAAAGTGATCTTGAATCCCTTTCAATAAAAGTTGATGCTCCATTTTCTTCTTTTATATCAACTATGGATACTATTAACTATGTATCGAGTGAAAGAAAGAGTGGTATTAGAGTTTTTTCATACTCTGAAGACTATCTATTAACACCTTTATATCACTTTGTTATTTCTCTTGATGATGAAGATGTGAAGGTTAGTGAGTCTGATTTAAATTTCTTAGAAGACTATGAAGTAGTGGTTAGACAAAGTTATGATGTCACATCTGCTTTATTAAATTACTACAAAGTAGCTGGTGAAAATGTATTTCTATCTTCTAGTCGTGAAACTTATTCATCAAGTTCTAATCCTCCAATGTTATTTTTAGAAGAAAAAATAATCGATGACGCAATAACACTTCCTGAAAGAGAAATATCTTATGCAACTAAGCAAAGTTTAATGAAGAGTGAAGCAACTCCATTTTCACGTCTTAATAGAGATGAAGATATTAGATATAAGAAGAAGTTTAACATTTGTGAAATAAAGGTTACATATTCAGCTTTGAAGGATTACATTATGTGTCCATACCTTAGTTATTTAAAGAAAGGTGTAAATATTGCATATGATAATGTAACTCAGTTTGAGCCTAATACTATTGATATGGCTGAGGCTGGAAATTTTCTTCATAATACTATTGAAAACTTCTTAACATCTCATAGTGGTAAAACCTTATACTCAAAAAATAGAGAAGAGTATAAAAAAGAATTAGAAGAAATCTTTTATTCTTTATTATCAACATCTCCATTTGATACATTCTCAAGAGAGTATATAAAAAATACATTCTTTGATGGTGTAGTTAATTTTACTCATAACCTTTTTGATACTTTTGGTGAGGGAATTGCTATTTTAGGTATTGAAGGTAAATTTGAAAAGAAAGAAGAAGATGTTACCTATGAAGGGCGTTATGATATTTACTTAGAAAATAGTGAAGGCGGAGTTATCATCGATTTAAAGAGTAAGAAAATTGATGAAATATTAAAAACCTATCAGCTACCATTTTATAAAATGGTAATTAACTCAGCTGGCGATGAGAAGGTAAATAAAACTGCTTACTATTCTATTCAGGACTCTAAATTTGGGCTTCCAAAGGATTCAGAACAGCTAGAAAATGATATTAAAACATTTGTTGATGGTGAAAGAGAAGGTTTATTTAATACAAATGTAAGTAAAGAGTGTGGTAAGTGTAATTTTAGAGCAGTTTGTAGAAGGAGATTTAATATACAATGAGCGCATTTTCAACACTAATAGATAATGAAGAAAGAAAGCTAAATAGCGAGCAGCGTTCTGTTGTATTTGCAGATAAAAACTGTGTAGTTTCAGCAGGAGCTGGTAGTGGTAAAACCACAGTACTATCTTATCGCTTTTTACGTCTAGTAATGGATAATGAGATTAGTGCAGATAGAATCTTAACTTTAACTTTTACTCGTAAAGCTGCCCTTGAGATGAAGGAACGAATTACTAATAGGCTGTTATTAAATAGAGATAGTATTAAAGGTGAATTAATAAAAAATCTTTCTAATGCTCATATTTCAACTATTGATAGTTTTTTGTCTGAAATTGTTCGCTGTGATTCAATTAGTTATGGTATTGCTAGGGACTTTACTCTTCTTTCAAATGATGAGGAAACTGAATTAGTTAAATCTATTGCTCTAAAATTCTTAGAGACAAAGGATAACTTAGAATATGTTTCTGCACTATCAAAGCTATATACACCACAAAATATTTTTGAAGATTTTTTTGATAAGATTAATAAGAATATCAGTTTTTTATCTAATTGTAATGCAGAGTTTTTAGGTAGAATACTAAATGACCATGTATTAGCTAAGGTTGATGAGCTTTACCACCATATTGATATGGTATTAAATAGCTTTGAAGGTAGAATAGTTGGTAAAAAGGGAGAAGCTTATAAAGATTTTATCTTATCTTGGAATAGTGGAAATTATCCTGAAAAATTGACATTTTACAATGCTAATGCAAAAAAGGATTACCTTGATGGTGTTTCAGAAGAAATAAAGGAATTAAAGAATGTTTACCAAACATTCCTTGATTACAAAAAGGTCCAAAACTCATTAGATGATAACTTTATTTATTTTAAAGCCATTGAGTGCTTTGCATCTTCTCTTATAAAGGAAAAGCGAAGAAAATCAGCATTAACCTTTGCAGATGTTTCTGATATTGCTTTAGATATCCTTGAGAAAAATCAGAAAATTAGAAGCTACTATAAAAATAGCTTTGATAAAATTATGATAGATGAGTTCCAGGACAATAATGAAAAGCAAAAGAAACTTCTTTATTTACTCTCAGAAAAGAAAGATAGATTTATTACTCCATATCCAACAATTAATGATATTGAGGAGGATAAGTTATTTTTTGTTGGTGATGATAAGCAGTCAATTTATCGCTTTAGAGGTGCTGATGTATCGGTATTTAGATCTCTTAAAGATGAAATAAAAAATAGTGGAGGCCTTAATCTAGCATTAAGCACAAACTATAGAAGTGATAAGGTGTTAATTAATCACTTTAATAGTGCGTTTAAGAATGTTTTTGCTTCTGCTCAAGCAAGCTATGAAGCTATTTTTGAAGAGACTAAGTATAGTAAAGATAGTAATGAAGCAAGTGTTAATTTAGCTCTTTTTGACCGTGATAATGTGATTGAAGGGGGATTGGACTCAAATGAGTGTGAAGCTGAATACATTGCAGAAGCTATTTTAGATATTTTAACAAGTGATAATTATTTAATTAATGGAAAAAGACCAAAGCCAAGTGATATTGCAATTTTGATGCGAAGTGCTTCAAACCAATGGCAAATTGAAAAAGCATTAAAGCTTAGGGGTATTGATTATCAACTTTTAGAGAGTAGATCTTTGATGATTGAAGCTATCTCCTCTGATTTTTATTCATACCTACAATATCTTACCTATCCTGAGGATAAGATTGCTTTTGCTTCTCTTTTAAAATCACCATTTGTTAGATTGTCAGAAAATGGTTTTATAGAAATTATGAATAATAAAGAGCTAACATTAGCTGAGGATATAAAAAGATATAATCAATTTACTAATCTCTACAATGAGATAAAGGCAAAGTTATATTCTTATACTCTTACATCCTTATTACTAAAAATATATATAGATAGTGGATATAAAGCATATATTGATCTTGATAGAGCATATAGTTCATATAGCGAGCATTTTGAATATCTCTTTAGTTACGCAGAGTTATATGATAGTGAAGGATACTCCCTTTCTGATTACATCAGACTTCTAAGATCAAATATCGGGGAAACAAAAAAATTAAGAGAAGCTACTGTATTAAGAGAGAAAAAGGAAGGGGTCCAAATTATGACAATTCATAAATCTAAAGGACTTGAATTCCCAATTGTCTTTTGCTCATTTCTGGGTAGTAGAGGTAAAAATGATACAAGTGATCCTCTATATACTTATAATGGTAATTTAGTTTTTGATAGCACGAAAATTACTAAAAAAATATTAAATAAACTTGATAAAGAAAGAGAAGATGCTGAAGTTAAGCGCTTACTTTATGTTGCTATGACGCGAGCTGAAAACTATCTATTTTTAACTGGTAGCTATAAGTTAAAGAGTGATGGATCTTTTTCTCTTGAAACCGGTAAGCTCCTTCTTACTTATCTAAATTCTATTAATTTTGTTCCAGAGAAGGGCTCATATTATAAAATTCCTGCTCTTGAAACTGTTAATGTTACCGCTAAGTTGGAAAACCACACTGACAGGAAAGAAAACCTTACCTATGATGGTGCCCGTGACCTTTTAGCTACTTTCAAGAGTGAGGAAACTCCTTCTTTTGATCTTTCTTCAAAAAGAGTTAAGGTAACAGAGAGTGAAAGCTATTCTTTAGAAGGTGATAGAGTTTTCTTTGATGAAGAAAAAAGTGATGAGATTATTAAAAAGTATTCTTGCTTTGACAAATTTGGAACTCTATGTCATCTTGCGCTTGAAGTCGCAATGAAGGGTGATGACCTTACACTTATTGAATGTGATATCAGCGAAGAAAATAGAGAAAATGAAGAAATCTTAAAGACAGTAAGAAAATTCGTGGATACCTTTTTTAATAGCGAACTATATAATACCTATGTTAAAGATAATAGATGTGAAGAAGAGGTTAGATTCTACAGCTATCAAGAGGGCGTTGTTATTGAAGGTGTTATCGATTTAATTGTCTTTTTAGAGGATAAAAATATAATCATCGACTATAAAAGTGATAGAAGTAAAAATCTTAATGACCATAAGGACCAAGTTGTTAATTATGTAAAAATAGCAAGTGAAATATATAATAAACCTTGCTATGGAACACTCTTTTATTTAAGAGATGGTAAAACTGAAGAGTTCTGGGATAAGGATGGAAATACAGTTGAAATTAAATGAGTGTAGCTTTCGCTACACCCTATTGATTATAAGCTTTCGATGGCCTTCTTAATTTTATTTAGAGCTTCTAAAACACACTCTCTACTAGTACCATAGTTAAATCTTACAAACTTTTCATATCCACTTCCAAACCAAGAGCCATCATTACAACAAATACATGCATAGTGGCCTAAGAAGTGAGATAGTATGTAATGATCCCCGTCATAGAATTCAGGGTGCTTTTTACTATCAGCTACAATTTTATCCCAAACATCTGAAAAGTCTAAGAAAGTAATAAATGATGCTTTTGCATTTGCCATCTTTACACATGGTAATTCTGTTTTAAAGAAGGTTTCCATTACATTTACATTTTCTTCTAAGTAGCTATCTAAATCATCTAAAAATTGGTAGTTCTCAGGGCTGTAGACTGCCTCTGCAAGAGTTCCCGCAAAATATCCTTCAGCATATAAGAAGAGTCGTTTTTGAGCAGCTTTATACCTTTTTAGCATCTCTGTATCTTCAAAGATTGCGAAGGCACAGTGTTCACCTGCGATATTAAATGTTTTTGAAGGTGCCATGAAGGTAATACACTTTGCCCCAATAGAGGTATTGGCATAGCCCATAGGGTAGTGCTTTGCACTTGGATGAACTAAATCAGAGTGAATTTCATCGCTTAATACAAGCTGTCCACGTTCTTTTGCAAGAGATAAGATAAACTCAAGATCAGATGAATCAAATACAACTCCAGATGGATTATGAGGAGAGCAAAACATTATTGCTTTGCAGCCTTCACTTATGGTTTCATATTTTTCTCTATCGAATGAGAATTTACCATTATTCTGTGTTAAATCAAAACGCTTAACAATTCTATTACTGTTTTGAATTAAATGTACAAATGGCTGATAAACAGGATAAGGAAGAAGCACTTCATCCCCTTCATTGGTAAAAATATTTAGCGCAAGTGAAATCGCATGAAGCATACCTTGAGCATATGTTGTGTGCTCTTCATCAATCTTCCATCCATGTTTATGCTCAACAAATTTAATGAAGTTTGGAAGCATAGAATTATGAGAGGCATATCCAGGGACAGCTAAATCTGTTTCTTTTTGTAGTACCTCTTTGATTAGTGGTGAGGTTGCTAAATCCATGTCAGCAACCCAAAATGCATCTGCATTAGGATTTCCACATATATCCTTTATTAACTCTTTTGACCATTTATCTGCATTTGAATTTCTTCTATCTACTGCTTTATCAAAAATACTCATTTGTTTAATCCTTTTGTAATTTTTCCAATAGTTTTTGAAAAAGGAAAACGATAAGGAATTTTAATTTCTTCTTTTTCTATATCGCTTACAATCTTTTTTATTTCTTCCTCATTTAACGGAAAATTAATACTTGCTACGTAGGAAGTTGCAATTCCTGAAGCAGAGAGTACTCTTTCTGCTTCAATGCCTGTTACTAAATTTAATTTATCAGAAGCAATAATTACAGCAATATACCCCACAAGCTCTGAGCAGGAAAAGTTTTCTAAAGCTTTTCGTACTTTATCAGATATTCCTCCTTTTGAAGGTGAGATAACAAAGACAATTGTCTTGGCTTCAACACCCTTATCGAAGAGAGAAAAAACTCCAAATTCACTTTTCCTTGCGAGTGCAATTGCAACTTCACTTGCGGCTTTTGAATCATCTTTGATAATTACTTTATTCATTTATACTCTCCGGATCAAAAGCTTTAATATAGTTTGCTATTTCTTCTGCATCTTGCTTACTAATACCAATATTAGTAACAACACGACATGCACCGCACTCTGAGAGTACTAAAAGTCCATCAGCATTAAATTTTTTAACAATTTTGTTAATATCGTAGTTATCAGAAGTAAAGAAAAGGATGTTAGTTCCATAGGTTAATACTCTAGCCCATGATGTGCTTTCTATAGCTTCTTTAATTAGCTTACAGTTGTCATGGTCCTCCTTTAATCTTTCAACATGGTTATTTAATGCATAAATACCTGCTGCAGCAAGGTATCCAATTTGACGCATACCACCACCTAACATCTTTCTATACCTTCGTGCTAAATGGATAAATTCTTTGTCCCCACAAAGCATTGATCCAACAGGGCACCCTAGTCCTTTTGAAAGACAGAATGTTACATCATCAGCACATTTTGCCCATGTAGAGAGTGGAATACCTGTTTCTACTACAGCGTTAAAGATTCTAGCTCCATCAAGGTGAACCTTCATATTGTGTTTTTCTGCAATTGCCTTAATTTTCTGCATCTTCTCTAGAGGATAAATTAGTCCACTTGTAGTATTTTCAACCTCTATCATTGCACTTTTACCCATGTCGTATGAGTATGGGCGTATGTAGTTTTCAAGAGTTGTTTCATCGATAATACCATTAACTGAATCAACTGTGATTGGAATAGTATTTGCAATTGCACTTACAGCTCCAATTTCATGCTGAATAATGTGGCTTTCTTTCGAACATAATACCTCATTACCTCTTCCACCATAAATCATTAAGGAAAGTAAGTTCCCCATACAACCAGATGAAACAAATACAGAATCTTCTTTACCTGAAAGCTCTCTTGCCATAGCTTCAAGAGTATTAACAGTTTTATCTTCCCCATATACATCATCACCGACTTCAGCATGATACATAGCTTCTCTCATCTGTGGGGTTTGTAATGTAATTGTATCTGATCTTAAATCGTAAATTTTCATTTATTTTCTCCTTTTAACTTATCAAATAAAGTAAAGAATGTAGGGAATGTAACGCTACAAGCACTCTCATCATCAATAGTAAGTTCCTCATCACAGAGTAATGAACAAACAGCTAATGCCATTATTATTCTATGATCTTTAAAACCTTTTACTAAAGTGCCTTTTACCTTTGTTCCTCCTTTTATTAATAGTCCATCTGGGTTCTCAACAACATTAGCACCTAATGCTTCAAGATTTTCCCTCATGCACTTTATTCTATCTGTTTCCTTAATTCTTGCATTTTGAACATTATAAAATAGTACATCTTCTTCAGCTTTGAGAGCTGCAATGGTCAATACTGGAAGGGTATCTGGCATTGAATTTAAATCAAAACTTCCACCCTTAAGGTGTTCAGGTCCTTTTACAGTCACACTGTATCCATTCCATGTAATTTCACACCCCATAGCTTGTAGTACATCAAGAATACGTTTATCTCCTTGTACATCGTTTCGATCAAGGCCGTTAACAGTAATAGCTGTGCCTGTTATTGCTGCCATAACAAAGAAGAATGATGCAGATGAGAAATCGCCTAAAACAGTTACTTCATCTTCTCTATAACATTGACCACCCTTGATTTCAACGTGTTGAAGATCTTCTGAAATTGTATATTTAATGTTTTGTCTATCAAGCCACTCAAGAGTCATCTTTACATATGGCTTTTCATATAATAGAGGGCAATCAACAACACTATCTGTAGAAGCAAGCGGAAGAGAGAGTAATAGAGATGATAGGTATTGACTTGTTTTACAAATAATGGATGTTTTTCCACCTTTTAAAGCTCCCGTTATTTTTACAGGAGGACATTCTCCTTCTAATTGGGCATTTAATCCTAAGTCTCTATATGCATTAACAAGAGGTAGAATAGGGCGTCTATTTAGTTGTTCATCCCCTGTTAATGTAATTTCTTTAGCTCCTAATGTTCCTAGTAAGCCATAGAGTAAATATGTTGTTGTACCACTATTCATAGTATCAATAGTTAAAGATTTTCCATTTATATCTAATTCTGATGAATCTACAAAGGCTGTTTCGTTTTCGCTTGTAAATGTGATTTTGGCGCCTAACATTTTACAAGCATCAATACATGCAATTGTATCAGAGCTTATTAGTGGATTATGAATAATAGATTTACCTTTTGCAAATGTTGCAATTAAAAATGCTCTTATAGTTTGGCTCTTACTTGAAGGAATAGAAATTGAGCCTGAAATTGATGTTTTCTTAAGTTTTATCATGAAATTGATTGTAACACAAAGATGTAAAAAAGCCACCTCAGAAAAGGTGGCTTTATGTGATGAATGATAAACTACTTGAGGTAGATATCTTTTGTTGGGTGGTAATCCATTGTGTTTGGATACCAGCCGCCCCACTTGTTAGTATCAATCATGTTCTGTGATACATAGTAGTAGAATGGGATGATTGCCTGATCTTCGTTGATGAGGATATCCTCAGCTGTGAGAAGAACTTCGAATCTGTCTGGACCAGCTTCCATTCTAGCTGCTTCGTTGATAAGAACATCGTAAGTTTCATTAGAATACTTACCACCGTTCATACCTGCACCTGTAATGAACATATCAAGGAATGTGTTAGGATCTTGATAGTCACCTACCCAACCAGCTCTAGCAATATCGAAGTTACCAGCATTTCTGTTAGCAAGGTATGTAGCCCATTCCTGGTTCTCAAGTTCACAGTTGATGTTGAGGTTTTCAAGCCACTGTCTCTGAACAAATTCTGCAATCTGCTTGTGAGCATCGTTTGTGTTGTAGAGGAGTGCGAATGTTGGGAAACCAACACCGTTTGGATAACCTGCTTCTGCAAGGAGCTGCTGAGCATACTCTGGATCGAATCTTGTTTCACCAAGACCTTCGTAACCAGCCATTTCAGGTACGATACCCCAACAAGCAAGCTGACCACCCTTAGTTACTTGGTCAACGAGTGTCTGGCGATCGATAGCATATGAGAGAGCTCTTCTTACTCTAGCATCATCGAATGGAGCCTTAGTTGTCTGGATTGTGTAGTAGTATGTTGAAAGCTGTGGAGCAACCTGATAATCAGTTCTCATCTGAGCTGATTCAAGTCTATCCTGAGCAATACCTGTTAACCAGTCAATTTCACCAGCGAGGTACATGTTGTAGTTTGTGTTGTCATCATCTGAAGCGTAGAAGATAACTTCATCAAGCTTAACATTGTCCTTGTCCCAGTAAGCTTCGTTCTTTTCACAAACGATTCTTGACTGTGGTGTCCACTCTTTAAGAACATATGGACCGTTACCAACGAAGTTCTCTGGGAGAACCCATGCATCACCATACTTCTCAATAGCATGCTGAGGAACAACTGCGAATGAGTAGTGTCCGAGAGCACCAATTACGTATGGGAGTGGTCCGATAAGTTTCATTTCAAATGTATAATCATCAATAGCCTTGATACCTACAGCAGATGCATCTGCTTCACCAGCATTGTATTCAGCAGCACCTTCGAGGAACATTGCTGGGAACCAAGCATATGGAGAAGCTGTTTCTGGAGCGAGCTCTCTGAGCCATGAGTAAACAACATCCTTAGCTGTGATAGGTGTACCATCTGACCAGTTAGCCTTTCTGAGCTTGAATGTGTATGTCATACCATCTTCTGAAACTGTCCAAGATTCTGCAAGACCTGGGATACCATCAGCTGTCTTTGGATCGAAGATGATTAAGCCTTCGAAGAGTGCTTCATAGAGTCTGTGCTCAGGAACACCCTGGATCTTAGCTGGGTCAAGAGATTCTGGTTCTGCACCGTTAGAAATCTTGAATACTACTTTATCTGCTGCTGGTGTTGCTACAGGAGCAGGTGTCTCAGCCTTAGGTGCTTCAGCTTTTGGAGCTTCAGCCTTAGGAGCTTCAGCCTTAGCTGTTGTAGCAGGAGCTGTGGTAGTTGTTGTAGTAGCTGCAGGTGTAGCTGCCTTTGTTTCTTCTTTCTTACCACCGCAAGATACGAGAGTAAGTGAAACGAGCAATACACACAATGCTATTGTCATGAATTTTTTCATTGCCAATTCTCCTTGGATATGGAATATACTTGATATTAAGAATAATTTATTATATCCATTATGACAAGTTTAAAACTACAAAAATTACTCTAATTCTTCATTAGATTTTCATTTATTTGTATATTTATGCAATTAATATAATATTATTCGAGCAATAACTTGCTTTTACCGCTAGAAAGACCTCTTTCAATTTCTAAATTACTTCCATATTCATTGCCCTGATTGTATGAAGAACTATTGAATTTCGCATTAGATTTTACTTTATATGAACGAACATTTTTGTATTGTGAATAATACAATTTTGTTGCTTTTAAATTATTATCCTCACACCTTAATACTAATGCTTTAGATATTTCTGCTCCATCCTTTTGCTGCTTTTGCTTTAATTTAATTGAATTTAATACTCCTAAATAAAATCCATTAGCTACACTTACACCTTTATAGTGATTTGGATTACTTTTCTTAAGTTTTTCGATTTCCTTTTCAATTTTGTAATAGAGGATATCATATAGATAATCTGCAACCTGTAGTTCTTCAAAAGATCCAAAGGCAAGTAACTTAATATTCCCTTCCATATGATCTTTAATAATTACTACACCTGTTAGTTCTTTAACTATTCTTGCTAATAAGTTTTGTTTAGTGGATATTTTTTTTGCTTCATAGAGCTTAACCATATATATTTCATCTTCATCACAGCTTTCATTAATATTGTATTTTGCAGTAAGCTCACTGATTTTTAAAAGTGCACTCATACCTTCTTCTGTAAATGGAGATGCTGCTAAGGCTTGAAGCTTACTTATTTTATCAATTAATTTTTCTTGCTTTGTAATATTTATCTTGGCATTCTCAAAACCATCTTTTGCACCAAGATTTGTGCAAACCTCCTTAAATAGTTCATCATGTGGGGATGATACATGGTTAATAGTTATATAGTGGGCTAATTCATGAAGTGCAACATTGAAGATAATTTCAAAGTCATAATTTATTAACTTTGAATTAAGTAATATTAAATTATTTTCTACATCGTACTGACCAAGGGTTGAATCCTTGATACCACAAAAAAGTACATTGGGAATATTTTTAATATAGTTATATTGGCTATTTTCTAAACTTTTAATTAGCTTTTCTTTTATCTTGATTCTTAATTGGTTTGATTTTCCAGAATAAACTGAGATTACTCGATTCATGGATGTATAATATTTAATATTTAGGATATATTAAAGATAATGTTTACGTATAATTTAAAAGAAATAGAGAAGAAAGATATTGCAGTATATGGTCCATCAAGAGCTCTAAGAATTGTTTGTGGCTTCTTTGCTTTTTTTATTCTAGTTGGTTTTTTTATTGTTATTGCAGAGGAAGGGTGGAGTAATTCAGATATCTTACCATTAATAATTACCTTCTTATTATTACTTGTTGCACTTTATCGTGATAATTGGATTATCTCAAATAGAGATAAAGCGTTTATTTCTATTTGGGGATTTGGCCCATTTGTTAAAAAAAATATTTATCCCTATGAGCAAATAAAGAGATTAGAATTAACACACTTTGTTAAAGGCATTCATGGTTCGATGGAGCAAAAGGCTACATTAACTCATAAAGCTTATTGTGTTTTATCGATAAAGATGAAGGGTGAAGAAGAGGAAAAGCACGATATAGAAATCATCCCTGAAAAATCATCTGCGGGAAAGCTTGAACGCCTTGCACCTTTAATAGCTGCATATTCTGGTTTAGAGTACTATGTTGATCGCCCTAGAGAAGTAAAAATAGATCCTAAAAGAGTGTTTTAAAGTAAAAAAAAATAAAAAACTTAATTAATATACAGAAATATAGCTTACTTATGTTGAATTAGAATTGTAATTAAAAAATAAAGGCTGTTATTAAACTCAATTAGTTTGTTAACAGCCTTTTATTACTTATTTATCTTCGTAGAGCCAACAAGCTACTTGGTGCTCTGGTCCACAATCAAACATTGGAGGAATGTTACATGAGCACTTTTCCATCTTGTGAGGACATCTATCGTAGAAATAACATCCTTTTCTTTCC
>JAQYFM010000167.1 GCA_028723145.1 Spirochaetales bacterium
GCTACCCTAATATTTTTGGCATTAATACTTATCCTGTATTGGTAAATGTAAAGCCATTTGCTGTTAGTGAATCCTATGTTTCTGAATACGATTGGGCTTTGTTTATTGAAGCTAATCCATATTGGGCAAAGAGTAATATTAATACCTTAATTAATGATGGTATGGTAGATGAATACTATTTAGCAGGTATCTTCCCTTCAACTGTAAATAAGAGCACTCTACCTATTAGAAATATTAGCTATAATGCAGCTTTAGCATATGTTACTTGGTTAAGTGATAAGACCGGTGAACCATATAGGCTGCTAAGTGAAGCTGAATATGAGGTTGTAGCAGCTTCATGTAGTGATAAGCCTTACTGTAATTCTCTTGTGGTAGTTGATAGTGATTCAACACTTCCTAAAGGTGTTAATGGATGCTTATGGGAATTTACCTCAACTCATTATGTTCCACTTGCTAGACTTTCAGGTTCATATGAAGAACTAACTAGGCTTGGAATTGGAGATGTAATTATTAAGGGTGGTTCTTATATAAATAATTCATCTACAGTTTCTCCTGAAAGCGTTGGTGTAATTGAGAAAAATGTTACTAGTGAGTATACTGGATTCAGAGTTGCAAAGGATATTTAATGGAAAAAGAAAAATTTAAGCTCATACTTAAAAACAAAAAAGCTTACTTTAACTATGAAATTATTGAAGAGTTAGAGTGTGGTTTACAGTTAGTTGGGACTGAGGTTAAAAGCGTCAGGATGGGACGTGTATCTTTTGGAGACTCTTATATTACAATAAAGAATAATACTCTTGAGCTAATTGGTTTTACTATTCAACCCTACTCTCATGGCTCTGTTTTTAACCATCAGGGAGATAGAAAAAGAGTTTTACTTGCCCATAAGCAAGAGATTAAAAAGTTTAATCGTAAGGTTGAATCAAAAGGTATGACTATTGTCCCTCTAGAGATTTATTTAAAGGGTAATTTAATTAAGATGAAAATCGCGCTTGCTAGAGGTAAAGCTGTCTATGACAAAAAGAATGCAATTAAAGAGCGTGATTTAAATAAGGAAGCTAGAAGAGAGTTAAAGATGTTAAATTATTAACATCTTGTCGATTTTGCTTTCTTTTTGTATATTAGCTAAATGTAAGGGGATGTCTCTGGTTTCGACTGGTGGCAGACCACTTCTAAGACTGCGGTCCAAGCGCCAACTTGTTAAACTAGCACAAAAAAATAAATGCAAAGAAAGAAGACGAAGTATTCGTTTCTGACGAAGCAGAATTACTCGCAGCGTGAGCTTGCGATCCGCTTTTAGAGTGCTGTTCCTAACTTGAAAAAGTGGTTGCCAACAGGGACTTGTTCTACTTAGGCTAGCATAGGTAGAAGACTTTTAGTTAGCTGGAGTTTAAATGGTTGGTTACAATACCTATTTAGGCTCAAGATTTTAAATTGTGACTACGGCTGTAGACGTTTTAGGATGGCACACTAGGACGGGAGTTCGAATCTCCCCATCTCCAAAAAGAGTTAGGTTTTATCTCTAGCTCTTTTTTTTATTTAATTCTCTTTGTATTATTTTATTTAAGGTAGAGTTTATGAAAAAAGGAACAAAAATCAATGGTAACGTAAAGTCTCTAGGTCTTTGCGGACATACTCGTATTGATGACTTTATTTATGCAGTTAAAAGTGATGGCAAAGGATTATACTGCATAGTGCCTCATTCTAAAGATAAAGATGGTGGCATCTATTTATTTGATTCAGAATTTGAAGTTAAAAACTTTAATAATGTTCACTTGGAGATTTTTTTAAAAATTTCCTCCAAGTGAATTTCTTTAACTAATTTGGTCTAGAAAAGTATTAATAGCTGTAAATGTTTGTTCTAGATCTCTAAAAATTAATGTTGCATTTTTATCTTGGTCAGTAGAATCTGCATTAACTATAACTACTTTTCCTCCATAGTATGAGGTAAGTTTTGGTAGTGATGCAGCAGGATATACAGTGAGTGATGAACCTAAAATTAGTGTTAAATCAGCTTGAGAAAAAACTGTCTCAGCTTTTCGTAATACACTCATTGGGAGATTTTCTCCATAGAGAACAATATCAGGTTTAATAAGGCTTCCACACTTATCACAATATGGGATTTCTCCTCTTTGTACTATTGGCGCAATTTCTTCATATTTATAAAAGGCATTACAATTTGTACAAAAAGAGTGCCTTGCAGAGCCATGTAATTCCCATACTTTTTTGCTACCAGCTCTTTGATGGAGAAAATCGATATTTTGGGTAAATACACCTTCCTTTAATATCCCCTTCTCTTCCATCCTTGCTAAAGTATTATGAACAATGTTTGGTTTATAATCTTCAAGATGATACCAAACCTCTTCTGTCCATTTATAAAAGATATCTGGGTGAGAGAAAAAGAAGTCATAAGAAAGAATTGTTTCTACATCAAGATTATGCCAAGGAGAGTTATAAACACCATGTTTACCTCTGAAATCTGGAATTCCTGATAGTGTTGATACCCCTGCACCAGTAAAGACAGCAATCTTTTTTGATGTCATTAATAAAGACCAAAGATTCTCTATTTTCTCATTAAATACTTCTTCTTTCTCTCTATATTCACTCATATTAAATCTCGTCAGCTAAATAAGTATTACCTTTTAAAGAATAGCACTTTAAATTAACCATATCACCAACTTTTACACTCTCTTTTGGTTTAAAGCTAATCATTTCATTGTGCTCATTTCTAGCAAGATATCTATCTTTATCATCTCTAGTAATGCCAGTAACAAGACCTCTAGTAGTCATATTCATCCTACCTTCCTTCTCTTTCTGACAGCGTTTTAACTGCTCATCAATTAATCTTTCAAGTCTAGCTATTTTGACATCATCCTCAAGCTGACCATCCATCTTAGCAGCAACAGTTCCTTCTCTAAGATTATAGTAATACATAAATGCTTCAATTGGATGCATGTATTCCATTAGAGAAAGTGTATCAAGGTATTCCTCTTCTGTTTCTGTAGGAAAACCAACCATAACATCTGTTGCAAATGTTAGATTAGGAATTTCTTTTCTCATATTATCAACAAGTTCAATAAAACTTTCTCTAGTATTTTTTCTATTCATAAGTTTTAAAATTCTAGAGTTACCACTTTGCATTGGAAGGTGAATATGAGAGCATACTCTCTTTTCATTTTTAATTACCTCAATGAGTTTAGGTGAAAAATCTTTTGGATGAGGCGATTCAAATCGTACAAACTCGATTGTTTCAATATTTTGACAAATCAATGTTAATAAATCAGGAAATGTTAAACCTTCATAGTTATATGAGTTTACATTTTGACCAAGTAAAGTTATTTCCTTTACACCCTTGCTATCAAGATCTTTAACTTCTTTAATGATTTCTTCTGCAGGTCTTGATATCTCTCTTCCTCTAACATAAGGGACAATACAATAAGAACAGAAGTTATTACAGCCATTCATTATAGGTACATAGGAGGAGAACTCGCCTTCACTATAGTATGAAGTAGTAAAGCTATATTTATCTTTTTGGGATATATCATCACCTTTAAGGTAGTCTACTATTTCCATTTTTTCATTTGTACCGATAACTGCATCGACAAAAGGACAATCCTTTTTTAATTCATCTTTAAGTCTTTCAGCCATACAACCTGTAACTACAATTTTATAGTCTTTTTTCTGCTTTTTAAGGTGACCAAAGAATGATAGACGTCCCCAAATTCTATTTTCAGCTGTCTTCCTTACAGAGCAGGTGTTGATAATTACGCAATCTGAATCTTCAGCTTTTTCAGCTTTTTCAATACCTGCACCCTTTAATAGAAGCTCTAACGCATTTGACTCTGCCATATTTAATTGGCATCCATATGATTCTATAAAATATTTCATTTATTTCTCCAAATGATTCTTAAAAGCTTTTAATGTATTATTCATCAATAATGTAATCGTCATTGGACCTACTCCACCTGGAACAGGAGTAATGAAAGAACACTTATCTACTAATGAATCGAAATCACAGTCTCCAACAATTCTATATCCTTTTTTCTTAGTCTTGTCTTCTACTCTGTTAATTCCAACATCAATTACAACAGCACCATCACTTACCATATCTCCTGTTAAGAAATTAGGTTTTCCAATTGCTGCAATAATAATATCTGCTCTCTTAGTCTCTTCAGTTAAGTTTTCTGTTTTTGAGTTACATACAGTAACAGTTGCATCCCACCCTTTTTGCATTAACATTAAAGCAATGGGTTTTCCTACAATATTACTTCTACCAATTACACATACTCTCTTACCAACAGTTGAAATATTGTAGTACTTAAGTAATTCAAGTATTCCTGCAGGTGTACATGGCATTAAACAATCTTCCCCTATAGCTAGTAAACCAGTGTTGTATGGGGAAAATCCATCTACATCCTTTTCACTTTTAATTGTATTAATTACTTTTTCTTCATTAATGTGTTTAGGTAATGGAAGTTGAACTAAGATTCCATTTACACTCTCATCATTATTGAGTGTGTTAACTAAGTTAATTAATTCTTCCTCTGTAGTATTGTCACTTAAAAAATAATCTTTATATTCAAAACCACATTCAAGTGCTGCTTTACCTTTGCTATTTACATAAGTTTGGCTTGCAGGGTTATTACCAACAAGGATAACAGCAAGCTTAGGAACCTTATTATATCTATCTTTTAATAATGCTGTTTCACTCTTAATATTTTCTCTTAAGAGTAAAGAAACTTCTTTTCCGTTTATAAGTGTGCTCATAATCATGTAGTTTACATGGAATTTCGGTCTAATTACAACAACCCCCTTTGATTAGTATAAATAAATGGATTATATTTTTATCTATGAATAAAAAGCTTATTGTTCTTTTCATTTTTGCATGCATTTGTTCTTTAACCTTTGCTGCAAATAATTATTATGACAACGGTAGTCAACGCTTTACAATTTCAGCAGGCATAAGCCAACCAGCTTCAATTACAAGATTCGTTGATGATACAACTAAGACATTTGGAGACACTAAATTATCCATTGGTGGTTATGGTTCAATTTGTTACCAATTAAATGTTCATCCACAAATTGCACTAGGTTGTGAAATTGGATATATGTTTAACTATGTTATTGATGGAAAACTAGTTACTAATGTTCCAATGCTATTTAAAGCAACTTGGCTTCCAGTACAGGGTGTAATTGATATGCCAATTTCTCTTTCAGCAGGTATATGTTATCTTTCCCTTTCTGATGGTGGATCATATATGCCATTCTATTTATCTGCAGAAATCGGACTTCAATACTACTTTACAGATAACTGGGGACTTGGAATTAATAGTGGAATTTGGGTAATCCCTGAAATTTACTACTCAGCATCAGCACAAAGTAAAAATGCGCTTGCTACCTTCTTACCTGTAACTCTTGCAGTTACATATCGTCAATAGGAGTACAATCATGAAAAAATATTTAACAATACTTCTATTATTAGCTATTGCTCTTCTTTCCTCCTGTAATCTTGATAACCAAGGTATCTTTGCAGAAGTAATTGATAGAGTACCTTCTGATAACAGAAAACTATCATTTATTGGAGATGACTCTAATAAAGTTTATTTTAAATCTGTCAATGGTATTGAAAGTTACGATCTAGATAATGGAACTTATAAAACATTAGATAGCTCTGAAAATGCAAGAAAGAATAATATATTTGTTTTTAACAAAACAGATAAAGTAATAATTTACTTTGTAGATAAAGCTACATCTGATGGTGTTGCTTATGATAGTTGTTATAAGCTTGATATAGATAGTCAAGAGACTACAAAACTAACTAATAATAGTAATATTATTTTTGCAGATTCATACAATGAATATTTAATTGGAAAAGATGGTAAGATTTATAGTTATTCAATAGCCGATGATAAAACAATTTCTTTTACTCTTAAAGCAGAAGTTTCAGATAAATATTATGTTAAAAACATTGATAATATCTTCGCTTTTTCAACTAAATCAACCGATTCAACTACAAAAAATTTAGAGTATTATAAGTTTAAAGGTGATATATTTACTCCAATAACGTCTGAAGATGCTACATATCTTGGTAAATTAAGATCTGTTACAACTGATGCAGTTAATGGTACTCAATATCTATTTTTCTCAGAAGTTAATGGTCAAGCTGAAACAAGTGTTTTTAAACTTACTGATACAGAATTTAAAAAACTTGGTAAGCTTTCATCTTCAAATGTAGGAAGAGATTTTGAATCATTTGTTGACTCTGGTGTTGACTCTGACAATTTGTATTTTGCTTATGATGGTAGTTCTATTTTAAATAAATACAATTTAACTTCAGGTGAGTTAACATCTACTACAATTTCAAAGCTTGGTAATGTAGCTATTGTTGGATACTTTAAAGTAGGAACAGATTATAAGATTTGTACAGCTAACAATGGATTCTTAACTTTAAGCCTTGATGGAACTCCACATTTAAAATAATAATTAAAGCTTTAATATTGGGTGTTGTTTAACGGCAACACTCTTTTTTTTGTTCTTTAACTATAAAAAAAGAGCCTTTAACAATTCTGCTAAAAGCTCTATGTAAATTATATAAAAAATTATTTCTCTAAGATAGTATGAAGGATATCTCTTACTTCTGGGTCTGTATAAACTTCATCAACTTCATCATGAGTAAGACCAATGAATTCATGACATGTGTAGTGAATCCATCTTTCATCTGCAGGTGAATTAAGGATGTGCTTTCTGCACCAATAATCAGGTTGAATTTCTAATGGCTTTTCTTTCTTGTAGAGAGGAACCTTGTAGTCATAAACTGCAACTTTTATATCTTCTCTAGGAATACCTGATTCCATTACAGTTTTAACAAGCGCATTTACAGTCATACCTGTATCGAAGATATCATCAACAATTAAAACCTTCTGACCTTTTTGAAGCTTTAATGGTGAATAAGTCCAACCATCGATATCAACATGGCCTGCATGGCATTTTACTTCTGAATAACTTCTAGCTACAACAGCAGCATAGAAAACAGGAGTTTTACCTTCTTTAAGAGCAAGGAGTTTGTAGAACTCACTCATTACATTTGCCATGTATGCACCGCCTCTGAGTGAATCATAGATGACATCTGGAACAAATCCATCTTCCTTGTACATCTTCCAAACGAGCTTAAGTGCAGCATCTCTAATCATATCACATGTGATAAATTCTTTTGCCATAATCTCTCCCCTCTCAAAGTTGTGTGAGAATTTCTATACCATTATCTGTAATTGCCACTGTATGTTCCCAGTGACAAGCTGGTTTACCATCTTTAGTTACAACTGTCCAACCATCTTTTAGAGTATCAACTTGCCATGAACCCATATTAATCATTGGTTCAATAGCAATTACCATACCTGGTTTAATTCTAGGATTAGGTAGTAATCTATCATTAAAATTTGGAACTTCAGGTTCTTCATGTAAATCGAAACCTACTCCATGACCTGTGTAGTCTCTAACTACACCATAGCCATTTTCAAGAAAAGCTTTCTTAAATACAGCGGTTCCGATATCGAGTATTCTAGCACCCTTCTTACCAGCAGCTTCGATTCCGACGTTTAAGCATTCACGAGTTACTACATTAAGCTTATGAACATCATCACTAACCTTTCCAATTTCATAGGTTCTTGTGGAGTCACTAACAAAGCCATCTAATGTAACACAAAGATCAACAGAAACAATATCTCCTTCCTTCAAAATCTTTTTCTTAGAAGGAATACCGTGGATAACTACCTCATTAACTGAAACACAGGCAGAATTAGGATATCCACAATAGCCTAAGCAAGAAGGAATTGCTTTATGCTCTTTGATATATAAATAGCAGAAACGATCGATGTCCCATGTTGAAACACCTTCTTTAATAATATCTTCAAGCTTAAGCAAACATTCAGCAAGAATTTTACCACTTCTTTTAATACCTTCAATTTCATGAGGTCTTTTAAGCTGAATCATCTATTTATCTCCTTCTTGCTAATATTATCAAGCATGCCGTTGATAAACTTATAAGTTACATCAGTACTCATTTCTTGAGATAGCTTTACAGCTTCATTAATAACAATAGAAGGATGTAAATCTTTTTCGTAGAGAAGAGCAAATACACTCATTCTTAAAATATTTCTGTCTACGTAGTTAATCTTATCAAGTGGACGATTAATTGAGTATTTACTGATAATTTCATCAATCTCTGTAAGATGTGATAAAACACCAGAAATAAGGTATCTAGCATAGAAAAGAACATCTTCAGGAAGTTCTTTCATCTCCTCATCATTTTTTCCTGGTAGGTTAGTTAAATCAGGATAAGATGTAATTTGATCATTAAAATCAAGAGCATAGAGAGTCTCTACTGCGAGCTCTCTAGCTTCATGTCTGTCTTCGAATTTATTTTCTTTTTTCATATTTCTTATTTATAAAGAATTCTAATATTAGCTTCACTTCTTAAAGAAGCAATCATGTCATTAAGTGCTTCTGCCATTGCAACTTGGTAGTTTTGGTATGCAAGACCTTCAGAGATATAATCTCTTACAGTATAGTTCTGTGAAGGATCGATTCTATCATCAAGAGTGAGCATCTTAGCATCATTGTGGCTAATTACCTTTACAATGTGATAACCAGTATTACTTTCTAAGAATGTAGGAACACCAATTTCAAGTGAAAGAGCTTCGTCAACGAAGTCATCACCCCACCCTGCTCTTACTGTAGCATTATCACTTGTTAAATAGCCCATAACACCACCTGTAGCAATACTATCTTTATCTTCAGTATATTTAGCTACAGCAGCTTCAAATGTCATCTTACCACTCTTAATTTGGCCAGCTACATCAGTTAATAGATTTTTGTTAGCATTATCTTTTGTGCTATCACCAGTTTTTGCAATATATACGTGTGCAAAATAAACATTTTCAGCTTGAGTGAAGCTAGTTCTATTTCTTCTATAGTAAGTATTGATTTCTGTATCTGTAGGATTATAGTTCTTGCTGTTTAATTCATCACCCTTAACCTTAGTAAGATAAGCCTGTACGATGTAGTTTTGAGCAAGGTACTCTTTATATGCTTCAATTGAACCATATTGTTCAATTGCTAAATTATCAAATTCTTCCTGAGTTAAGCTAACACCATTAGCCTGCTCAATTTGTGTTTTCATCTGTGAGTATAAAGCATTCTTCTGGCTATCATTAACTGTGATACCATCACGTTCTGCACCCTGTAAGAATACTTCATCATTAATCATGATATTTAATACATCTAATGCTTGGTCTTGAGTTGCACCAAGTTCTGCAATTTTCTTATTTAAATCTTCAACAGTAATTCTTGTGTTTCTGATCAAGTTAACTGTTGCTGCAGGAGAAGATGAGAGTGATGCAGCAAATAATGTTGTTGAAATAGCAACTAGTAAAATAAGTGTAATAATTTTTTTCATTAGAAATTCCTTTCTATATTAAGTCTTTTTCCTAAGGCATATGCACTCTGAGAATTCTTAAATACTTCAGAATACTTTAAATACATACCTTCTTCTTCCATTACCTTCATTAAAGTTGAAAGTGTCTTTTGACTTCGAATTCCACCCTTAGTTACAAATGCAAAGCAGCGTTTTCCAGATATTTGTCCACAGCGCTTTAAATATGAAGCAATAACTTCAGGAATTTTTCCTCCAAAAGTTGTAGTTGCACTGCTACCAATAATTACGTAGTCAAAAAAAGTTAATTTTTTATCACTATCAGTATAAGCATTATAAATTTCAACGCTGTGACCTTGGCTTTCTAGTCCCTTACTTAAAGCCTTAGCAACCTCTAAAAGAGCTTTATCATCCTTTGTTTTACCACCAATGACAATACATGCTTGCATAATAACCTCCATCAATGAGTAATTATATAAAGCTAAAAAACCGACCTCAAGATAGCCTTGGGTCGGCTTTAATGATTATTTAATAATCAGTTCTGGGCTGCAGTATCTTGATACCATGTGCTGTTAGAACTTGCTGCTGCATCAAGAATAGAAGAGCTACTGTTACTGCTCTTTGCAACGAAAGCAACAAGAAGTGCTAAAACCATGAAAGCTACTGCAAGAATGGTCGTGACTTTGTTGATAAACTTCGAAGAACCACTTCCAAATGTTGAATCAGAAGAACCACCAAATACACCGCTTAGACCGGATGATTCATCCTGAATAGCAATCAGGAAGATAAGAGCTAATGCGACAAGTACGAACAATACCAGTAAAATAATACCTAAAACACCCATATTTTCACTCCAGAGTTTACTTATTGAATGTGATGATAGGAAGGAACTTCTCAACAGAGAGTGATGCACCACCAACTAAAGCTCCATCGATATTTTCCTTAGCCATTAATGCCTTTACATTAGAAGCATTAACAGAACCACCATACTGTATAATTAGATTTTCTGCAATAGCAGAATCATACATTTTTTCAACAAAACTTCTGATAAACTGGTGAGCAGCGTCTGCATCCTCAGGAGTAGCAGTCTTTCCTGTACCAATTGCCCATACTGGTTCGTATGCAATTGTGATGTGGCTCATTTCTTCAGGCTTAACATCTTTAAGACCACCAGAGAGCTGGGTTGAAAGAACTTCTTCAAGTTTTCCACCTTCTCTTTCAGCAAGTGTTTCACCAACACAGAGAACTACATCCATACCCTCTTTAATAGCAAGTAATACTTTACCATTAATAAAACTGTCTGTTTCACCGTAGTAGCTTCTTCTTTCACTGTGACCAAGAATAACAGTGTTAACACCAAGATCCTTGAGCATAGCTGGAGCAACTTCACCTGTGTAAGCACCAGAAGTATGGTCAGCCATATTCTGAGAAGCAACAATAATGTTACTGCCTTTTAAAGCTTCTACAACTGCAGGAATTGTAACAAATGGTGGAGCTACCATCATTTTTACATCTGCACCAGCTTTCTCTGCTGCTGCTCTTAATTCAAGAGCAAAAGCCTTACCTGCGGAAGGTGTCATGTTCATCTTCCAGTTACCAGCAATATATGGTTTTCTCATCTTATTTCTCCAAAGCCTTGATACCAGGAAGAGTCTTACCCTCGAGGAATTCAAGAGAAGCACCACCACCAGTTGAAACGTGGCTAATCTTATCTGCAAGACCGAACTTATTGATAGCTGCTACAGAGTCACCACCACCTACTACGCTAGTTGCATCGCTTTCTGCGAGTGCTTTAGCTACTTCGCCAGTACCCTTGCTGAATGCTTCAAATTCAAAAACACCCATTGGACCGTTCCATACAACACTCTTAGCCTTCTTAATCTCTTCAACGATTAATGCAACTGTCTTAGGACCGATATCCATTCCCATTAAATCACTTGGGATATTAACATCATCAACTGCTACAGGAGTAGCTGTTTCGCTGAATTCTGCAGCACAAACATGGTCAACAGGTAAAATAACCTTTACACCCTTCTCTGCTGCTTTAGCAAGGAATGCTTTAGCTGTTTCAATGTAATCAGCTTCAAAGAGAGATTTACCAATTTCTTTACCGAGTACACTTAAGAATGTGTAAGCCATACCACCACCAATTACGATAGTATCACATGTCTTAACAAGTGACTCAAGAACTGTAATCTTACTTGAAACCTTTGAACCACCAATTACAGCAACAAATGGCTTTTCTGGGTTCTCAAGAAGAGGAGCCATGAACTTAACTTCTTTTTCAATTAAGAAGCCAGCATAGCTTGGGAGGTAGTGTGCAACACCTTCTGTTGAAGCGTGTGCTCTGTGAGCTGTACCAAATGCATCGTTACAGTAAATATCACCATAGGATGCAAGAGTTTTTGCAAATTCAGGATCGTTAGCTTCCTCTTCTTTATAGAATCTTACGTTTTCAAGTAAGAGGACTTCACCTGGCTTTAAAGCTTTAACTTCAGCTTCTACTTCTGGACCAATTACATCGCTAGCAAGCTTAACTGGGCGACCAAGAAGTGCTTCAAACTCTTTTGCGATTGGAGCCATTGAGAAATCAGGATTCTTCTGTCCTTTTGGTCTACCAAAGTGTGACATTACAACAACTGATGCACCTTCATCGAGGATGTATTTGATTGTTGGGAGTGCTGCCTTAATTCTTGTAGCATCTTTTACTACACCTTCCTTTACAGGAACGTTAAAGTCAACACGAATAACTACTCTTTTGCCTTTTAAATCAGCTTCTTTAATTGTGTTAAGTACCATAATATTAATCCTTTTATAAAAAGTATGGCCTGCGTTTGCAGGCCATGATAACGCTCGGCCTAGTAGCCGGGAGAGATCAAAGGTTTAATTAACCGTTGACCTTCTTCATGTGAGCAATGAGGTCGAGAACCTTATTTGAGTAACCAATCTCGTTGTCGTACCAAGAAACTACCTTAACGAAAGTATCTGTGAGAGCGATACCTGCTTTAGCATCGAAGATAGATGTTCTTGTGTCACCGAGGAAGTCTGAAGATACAACTGCATCTTCTGTGTAACCGAGGATACCCTTGAGTTCGCCTTCACTTGCTTCCTTCATTGCAGCACAGATTTCTGCATACTTAGCTGGCTTAGCAAGGTTAACTGTGAGGTCAACAACAGAAACATCAAGAGTAGGAACTCTCATTGACATACCTGTGAGCTTACCGTTGAGTGATGGGATAACCTTACCAACTGCTTTAGCTGCACCTGTTGAAGATGGGATGATGTTACCAGCAGCTGCTCTACCACCTCTCCAGTCCTTCATTGATGGACCATCAACAGTCTTCTGTGTAGCTGTTGTTGAGTGTACAGTTGTCATGAGACCATCTACGATACCGAACTTATCGTTAAGAACTTTTGCGATAGGAGCGAGACAGTTAGTTGTACATGAAGCGTTAGATACAAACTGTGTGCCCTTAACATATGTGTCTTCGTTTACACCGCAAACGAACATTGGTGTGTCATCCTTTGAAGGAGCTGACATAACAACATATTTAGCACCAGCATTGATGTGTGCCTGAGCTTTTTCCTTTGTGAGGAATAAACCTGTTGATTCAACAACATATTCAGCACCGACCTGGTCCCAAGCGAGTTCGTTAGGATCTTTGCATGCTGTAACACGGATTGACTTACCGTTTACGATGAGCTTTGAGTTCTCAACATCAGCTTCGATTGTACCTTCGAACTGGCCATGCATTGTATCATACTTGAGCATGTATGCGAGGTAGTCAACTGGGCAAAGGTCATTGATGCCAACGATCTCTACATCTGGTCTGCTCATTGCTGCGCGGAATACGAAACGACCGATTCTACCAAATCCATTAATACCAACTTTCATGAAATATTTCTCCTTATGAGCTATTTTGTTCAATCGATAATAATATACCGATTAAATAAACGCTCGTCAATTGATTTACTTTATTATAGCTTCTAATTTTATTTGTTTAAATATTTATTTAGCATCTCTTCTTGCAAAATAAGCATTTCTTCTTTACTAAAATCATTAGTTTGATGATCATGGCCTGTTAAATGTAAAAGTCCATGAAGACAAAGTCTTAAAAGTTCCTCTCTTTCAGATGCAGAAAACTCTTGGGCATTTTCTTTCATGCGATCTAAATTAATAAAAACATCACCATACTCTTTTTCATCTGAAAAGCTAGGAAATTCCTCTCCATCATCTTGGCTAAATGTTAAGATATCTGTAACTTCATCTTTTGCTCTATAATCACGATTTAAAGCCTGAATTGCAATACTATCTACAAATGAAATTGAAAAACTTCCATTCATATTTAATTCTTTTTCGCCAAAGTTTAAAATGGAAGTAACAACATCCTCTGGAGCATCTTTTTTAAATTCTTCATCTTCGTAGTAAAGTTCAAACATTATTTATTATCATCCTTATTGTATTCAATTCTCTGGTGGTCACGACCAAATGCATCGTGAACAAATACTTTTTTAATCTTCTCTAAGTCTGTAAGAGTTAGATGGCTATCATTTAGCTGTCCAGCGTTAATCTTGGAATTAATGATACTGGTAGCTAACTTTTCATAGCGCTGTGTTGTTGGCTTTTTGATTGTTCTAGATGCAGCTTCGAAGCAGTCAGCAAGCATTACAATTGCAGCCTCTGGTGTTTGAGGAATATCTGAGTTGTATCTGAAATCTTCCTCATTAACAGTATATGGGACAGCAGAATTCTCAGCTTCCTTTAAGGCAAGGTTATAGAAGTAGGAAATAACATCATTACCATGGTGTTGATCGATAATATCAATAACTTCCTGAGGAAGTCCCATCTCCTTACCTTTTTCAACTCCACTTTTTACATGTGATTTAATAACAGCTGCTGAGAGAGTTACCTTCATATCATCATGAACATTCTTGTCTTTTTGGTTTTCAACGAAGTACTCTGGGTGATCACCTTTACCAATATCGTGGTAAAGACCACCTACTCTTGCAAGTTCACTGTTAACACCAATTTCTTTTGCGGCATGATAAGCCATATCAGAAACGTTGTTAACGTGGTTATATGTACCAACTGCTTGGCTTCTTAATCTTGATAAAACAGGAGTATCAGCAAGACATAGTTCATGTAATCTAAATACTGTTGGAATATTTAAAAAGTGCTCAAGTAGAGGAAGTACAATTGAAAGCACCATGTAGCTAATACAAACATTCATAATAATAACCAGTATTTCATTAAATAAATAAGCGTATGATGTATTAGATATAAAATGAAAAACTACTGTTACAAACATTGCTGCTACAGCACTGTAAAATGCTTGATAAATCATATCAAGTCTAGTTACCCCAAATCTTACAAATAAAAGTGAAATCTCAAGAACAAATATCATGTAGAAGAATCTAATCATATCTGTATCTGGTAAGAATGTTAGATAACAAATAAAGAGCATTCCAGCTGTAAATCCATATCTTTTTTTATTTGTAATATGCGTAAGTAATAGCGGTATGAATAAGAATGGAATTGCCTGTGTTGCATATTGGGTACTAAAGAAACGATAAATAAAATATGTACCAATAATACTTAATAGCAATCCTATTATGAAAATCATAATAATTTGAACAATTCTATAAGATCTATTAATCGAATAGAAGAAATAATATATCGCTGCAATTGTTACTACAATAAAAAATATAATTTGTCCTAAAATCTTAACCCAATTAACAGAAAGATTACTTGAATTAATACGATCAATTGTTCTTAATGCTTGATCTGTTACAATTGTATCTTTACGAATGATGTACTCACCTTCTGTGATTTGATGAGTAATTGTTTCAACATTTTCAGCAGCTTCATCACGCATTCTAGCTGTAGCAAGTGAGTCATATACAATATTATTTTCAACTGTATCTTTAACTCCATTAAAAATAAAACGAAGCATTTCAGGTGAAAATGAAATTGAGTATGTTTGAAGCCATATTAAAAATTGTTCATATAAGTTCTTTTCAGTAATAATAGATGAAGTACTTTTCACTTGGCTCTTTAATTCATAATCAGAATTAGATGGGTTAATACTTCTTATTTGTAAATATCCTTCATTTGATATTTCAGAAATATCATAGTAGCGATAAATACCAATATTCATCAAATATTGAACACAATCCTTTAGCAAAATTAGTGATTGGTTCTTTTCCTTTGTTGATAGAGCATCATATTGGTTATATAAAGAAAAATCACTAATTCCTTCTTTAATTAAGAAATCATATGTCTCAGCACTCCCAGCTTTTATCGCTTCAATTAAGTTTAAGCATCTATTTTCAACTAAACTTGTTTTACTTAATGAGTATGTAAAAATTGGAAGTACATCTTTTCTTGCAGCAATTTTAGCTTCTTGAGTAGCAACTTCATCAATAAAGGTCAGCGAAAATGGAGCTATTACATCTTCATCTGATAACTCACCCGCAACATATTGTTTTGTAGTAGTAATCTTGTTTAATGATTCAGTTGAAACAAGAAATGGAAGACTAATTCCAGAAATTATAAGTGCAATTAAAAGGATAACAAAGGTTACCTTTGTTTTAGAGCTTATTTTAGAATATTTTTCTCTACTTCCATCATTATCCATATTAATCTCACTTACCTTCTCTATCATAACAGGATATTATTTCTTTAACAATTCTACTTCTAATAATATCGTTTTTAGAAAACTCTGTTATTTTTAACCCTTCAATATCGTTTAATATTGATAGTGCATGAACAAGACCACTAGCAGTATTTTTAGGTAAATCAATTTGAGTTATATCTCCTGTAATAATTGCTTGGCTACTTTCACCTAAACGAGTTAAAAACATTTTCATTTGGCTTTTAGTAGTGTTTTGAGCTTCATCTAAAATTATTACTGCTTTATTAATACTTCTTCCTCTCATGTATGCAAGTGGAGAAATTTCTATTGCACCATTTTCCTCTAGTTTCTTTATTTGACTAGGAGTTAATAAATACTCCATTGAATCATATAGAGGCTTTAGATATGGATTAAGCTTTTGAGATAAATCACCTGGTAAAAAGCCTAGTGACTCACCTGCTTCAACAACAGGACGAGTAAGTACTAACTTCTGTTTCTTACCACTCAATAATTGGCTAAGTGCATGGGCAATAGCTAAAAATGTCTTTCCAGTACCTGCTGGTCCAACAGCAAAGTTAATTTGATTTGTATTTAATGCATCGATAAACTCTGCCTGTTTAGAGCTTTTAGGATAAACACTTTTGTTATTTACAATTATTGAACATTCCTTTTTAGAAAAAGGTTTATTTACTTCGAACTCACTATTAAAGAGCTGGTATTCCATGAATATCTCGCTTTCAGATAGTTCTTCCTTACGCTCTTTTGCAGTTTTAATTAATTTAGAAATAAATTCTTCAAAATAATCAGGACCATCGGCTGAAATACAGTTTCCTTTTACATATATTTCATTTGATAGCAATATCTCTAAATATTGAGTATTTCTATCATTTATCCCAAGAACCCATGACATTGTTTTACTATCATCAAAATATACACTTCTCATTATTTTTTACCATATACTGTTGTGGCTTGTGTCCACTCATTGCCACTTGTTTTCTTATAGTTCTCATCTACCTTCAAATCAGGTATTGTCTTCCATTTCAAAAAGATAGATACAGTTGGAACCCATTCATATCCGACCGAAGATGATACAATAGATGCTGAATATTTACAATAAAGATCCCAATCTGACATATAGTGAATTAGCTCAATACTTAGGCTATCCATATTAAAGCCTGTATTGTATCTTCCATTTGACAAAAAATCAAATGAATTTAATAAATCTTTATATAATAAAGAAAAATCAAGCTTATCATTATCATAGTACTTATAGAAAGAGTTATTTCTTGTAACTATTGAAAAATTAATAGCTAAGAATTCTTGAATCTTAAAGCTAAAATTTAAGGAAATAGAAAGGTTTGTAGCATAGATGTTATCAAATGCATAGTGAAATTTGCTATTTAAATTAACTTTAGTCAAAATTCTATTGTAGTATGCATACATAGTATTTGAATTTATCTCTGTTTGGATATCAAAACTTTCATTCTTAAATAATCCATTTGTCATTGAACCTGTATGAGTTAGCTTTAAGTATGGGGATACAAATGTAGCTGTTAATTCGTCAAATTTATTTGTTTCATATGTGTACTTCAGATACTCAGTTAATGAATATTTTTTATCTTCACTTCTTAATGATATTGAGGAATTAAGTGATAGAGGTTTTAAGAAATCATTTGGATCATAGTTTGCACTCTTGTAAGTTAAACTGAGCGAAGATGTAAAATACTTATATAAAGCACCAAAAGAAAACTTAATATCATCACTCTTGAATACGTTATTTTCTTC
>JAQYFM010000168.1 GCA_028723145.1 Spirochaetales bacterium
TAGGAACAGGAGTAAGCCTCACGACACTTAATTATCATTTTCTCCATATCAAGTATGGAAGAAAACTCTTCACTTATTACAGAGCAGATTCTGACTGAGTTCTTTCTATATATCTCCTCTCCACACTCCTTCATATAAACTAGTGTTGATACCCTAGACAGGCCTGAAAAGAGGATAAAATCATCATCTGCATTACGAAAAACAAATCCTCGTCCAGTTAGTTCAATCTTTGACCTAAGTCGTTCAAGAAAAGAAAAGGTTTTAAGTCTATCAAGGGAAGAAGATTCACTATCAGGAGCACCTGAACGAACCAATACATAAGGGGCTTTATGATCACGAAAGAATGGAGCATATACAGGGACTCTACTCCCAGTATTCACACTGCTAATTTTTTCTGAAAAGCACTTTGCCCTTGAAAGTGATTTCAAAAGTTCTGTTCTAACTACAGGCTTTACTAAGTAGTCTAATGCACCATGAAGAAGAGCAGAACGTACATAATCAAATTCTTGGAAGCCGCTTATGAAAATAACCTCGGTTTTAAGATTATCTGCTTCAATACGTTCAAGTAATTCAAGCCCACTAAAACCTGGCATTGAGATATCTAAAAGTGCAATATCTGGTTCTAAAGTTAAAATTCCCTCTAACGCACTTCTACCATCAAGATAAGAGCCAACTATTTCAATCCCAAGGCCTTTCCAATCCATTAGGTGCTCAAGACCTGCAAGGATGAATGGTTCATCATCTGCCATAATTAGTCTTATCATTTTTACTCATCTCCCTCATATTCTTTATTAGGAACCGTAATTGTAACTACTGTTCCAATATCCACTAAACTTTCAATATCTAGTCCAAATCCCTCACCATAAATTAAGTGAAGCCTATCATATACATTCTTAAGCCCAATGCTCTTCCAGTTATATTCATCTCTTACACCAGGCTCATCGCTATTAAGCCTTATCCATAGTGCTTCAAGCTCTGAAGCATTCATACCAACACCATTATTCATAATTCTTATCAATGATTTAGAGCTTTTTCTCTCTACTTCAATAACAATACGGCCATATCCACCATTTGGTTTAATACCATGTATGTATGCATTTTCTACAATAGGTTGCAAAATAAGCTTTGGAACTTCTAACTTTGTGCCTGATGATGGAATTGATAAATCAATATGACCACTAATTCTAGAATTAAGAAGGAAGATATACTTTTCAACTATATCAATTTCCTTAGATAGAGGAACAAAATCGTTCACAGGTCCAATAAGGTAGTGAATCTGTTCCGACAGGGATTCTATCATTAAAGCAACTTTTTCATCGTCATTGCTAATTGCCGTCATTCTAATTACTTCTAATGTGTTATATAAAAAGTGAGGATAGATTTGGCTCTTTAAAGCAGTACACTCTGCTTCCTTTTGGCTAAGCTGAGAACGATATACCTTATCAACATATTCATTAAGAGCATGAATCATCTCGTTAAAACGTTTTGAAAGTTCTCCTATTTCATCTTCACTTTCTACAGGAAGACAGATTTCGAAATCACCTTTTTCAAGTCTCTTCATTTCCTTCATCATGCCATTGAGAGGCTTTGACAGACGATTTGAAAGAACTACCATTCCTCCTACAAATAACACTGCAGAAATAGCTAGTAGAGCCCATGAAAAAGAGTAAAGAATACTTACTGAAGAGAAAAGTGCAGAGTGAGTTACTATTATGTATGTACCCATATTATACTTCTCATCGGTATCATAGAACATCATATCGCCCTGCTTTGTAAGCGAGGCAGGATCAAAGAACTTCCCCTCAAGACTTGGATCACTGCTTATCCAGCATTCTCCATTTACCATAAAAAAAATTGTTTCCCCATTTGTTGGTGTGTATGATTCAGCAATTCGTCTTAAAGCCTCTATATCAACATCGATATAGAGTGTTCCTATGTATTCAGGATTAACAATACTTCCGGTAGTATCAAAATAGTTTCTAGCAACAGTAAAGGTCGTTGCTATATTGCCCGGGAAATATCCTGTATGATGAGGGGGATATAACATTAGATTTTTAGAAGAAGGATCATATACATCAGTCATTACAATATCTTTAAATGATTGTTTATCTGATATATAGGTATTAATACGGTCTACATGGTAATCTCCAGCTTCTGATATAAAATGAGTTCCTTTTACAGAGCTATCAAAGTTAAGGATGTTATTCAAAAAGGCTTCGACATCTGCTGTATTTCCTCTATCAAGTAAATCTTTAAACGCAGTTGAATAGAAATTTTTTATACTAAAAACATTATCAGACGGTGTTGAATAATAATAAGTAAGTTTTGTAAGTGAATCATAGTTTTTAAAAGAGTTTTCAAAACGATCTTCTAATGCAGATACCATCTGAAGGTAATTCCCACTCATAACGCGGGTAAATTGGTTTTCCATTGCAGAGAAAAGTCCAATAACAACAAAAATCATCGGTAAAAGGCCAAGGAGGATTGCGATGATTGTGAACCTCACAAATATTTTCTTTCTTACTTTTACCATCTCTTTCCTCCTTATCATTAAGTTTAAACGAATTCGATTACTCCACGGGAAAAAAGTTCCAACTTAGAAAAGAAATCCTCAAAAATTAAGTTTGGATAAAGCTTTGTATATACCCTTGTTTTTAATTCTCCATTCATCGCTTTATAGCTCATGTCTTGTTCAATTTTCATTCTAGGAACAATTTCATAACAATATTGATGAGGATAAATAAGAACTCCAGGGGCTGGGCTATCACCAAGGGTCCAAGAATCTCCACTTCTATATGCACCGGATGGAAGCATATTCCAAGCTATTATTCTGTTCAAAATAAGATCATGAACTACACTTTTCCCTTTTAGATTTGCATATAAAGTAGAAATTGTAATTCCCATTGTTGAATATACCGCACGTGGTATTTGCCATATATTTTGTAAAGTACAAAACACCTCACGTGCACTATCTACATCACGACTTAAGTTATACTCCCATCCACCATTTGGATAGCATTCACCACCAATCCATATCAAAGTGAATTTATTCCATATTTTAGGATTAATGGATAATGCAATTTTCACATCGGTGAGTGCACCTAAAGCTAAGACAAATAGTAATCTTTTATCATCTTTAAGAGCTTCCTCAACTATTAATTCAGCTCCTTCTGATGATGTACTATCTATTCCAACTGCACCAGGAATGAGGATTTTGTTTGTGCAGTTAAGAGCAGATAGTATTCTCTTTCCTTCCAAGTAACTTTTTTCCATAGAGCCTTTCTCTCCAAAATGAACGGCAACAATGCCTCTTACATCAAAAATAGGAGTAAGAAGACTCTGAATTACTGCAGCATGGTCATCAGCCTCATTGGCAATGTCGCTTAGGATGATGACTCTAACTTCTTTTTCTATTGGGGTAGGATATGGAAGCAGTGCTTTCATTATCAGCCCTTTGTTGCACCTGCAGTAACACCCTTTACGAAATACTTTTGGAATGCTACGAAGATAATGATTGCAGGGATCATTGAAATTAATGTTCCAGCAAATACAATATCCCATCTAGCAGTGAACTGACCTACGAATCCCGCGATTTCAACTGTAATAGTCTTAGCCTTTCCACTTGGAAGAACAAGATATGGCATTAGGTAATCGTTCCAAATATTGAGTCCATTTAGGATAATCATAGATGCATTACATGGACCAAGTAATGGGAATGTGATGAGCCAGAATATCTGGAATCTGTTATAACCATCAAGCATTGCTGCTTCTTCAAGCTCTAGTGGAACGCCCTTCAAGAATGAACAGTAAAGGAGAGAACCAAAAGCAATTGAACCAGAAATATAAATCATAATAGGTCCAATGAAGTTTCCAAACATTCCGAACATCTTTAGTTCCTTAAAGAGAGGGAACATATAAAGATGGAATGGAATCATCATACCTGAGATAAAGAAGGTGTAGAAAAATGCTGATTTCTTTGAATGGTCACGTGTAATTGCAAATGCGGCCATTGGAACAACACAAATAATAAGAGCCTCAGATAAGACTGTTAAGAAAACTGTGTTGATGATAGCACCTGCGAAATCACTCATCTGGAATAAATCTACGAAGTTCTTAAAATAAAGTGCTGTAGGAGGTGCTGCTGGATTCTTCAAGATTTCACCATTACTCTTAAATGCACTCATAAGTGCAAACAGCACAGGATAAATCATGATGATTGCAATTACAGCAGTAAGGACTAAAAGTGCCCATTCGTATGGTTTATATTTGTGTTTGACCTTTTCTTTCATCAGAGCTGTACCTCCCTTGATTTCAAGAATTTCTGTTGTGCGCC
>JAQYFM010000169.1 GCA_028723145.1 Spirochaetales bacterium
TTTTCGGGCAGGATTAATTCCTGTCCTTTAATTTTATATGACTTGAATTATTTATTAATTTTTGGCATCATATATTAACTGTGTTCGTTGAACCAGAATTTCCGGTAGATTTTCTACTGAGATATAGTGTTAGGGGCTAAATGTTATTTAGCGAAAATTTAGGAGGATTACTATGGCAGTAGTAACCATGAAAAGCCTGTTAGAATCAGGCGTACACTTTGGACATCAGACTAAGAGATGGAATCCAAAGATGGATCGTTTCATTTTCACAGAAAGAAACGGAATTCACATTATTGACCTTCAGAAGACAAGCGCATGTATCGTAGAAGCTTATGAAGCTATTCGCGCTCAAGTTAAGAATGGTAAGACAATCCTTTTCGTAGGAACAAAGAAGCAGGCACAGCAGACAATTGAGCAGGAAGCTAAACGCTGTGGTATGCCTTATGTAAACAACCGCTGGCTCGGTGGTATGCTCACTAACTTCTCAACAATCAAAAAGAGTATTGCTCGCTTAAAGAAAATTGAGAAGATGCAGGCTGACGGAACATTCGATTCTCTCACAAAGAAAGAAGTTGCACTTTTAACAAAGGAAAAGAACAAGCTTGAGAAGAACCTTGGTGGTATTAAGGATCTTAAGGAGCTCCCAGGTGCACTCTTCATTATTGATACTAAGAAAGAAGCTCTTGCAGTAGCAGAAGCTAAGAGACTTGGTATTCCAGTTGTAGCAGTTGTTGATACTAACTGTGATCCAACAGATATCACATATCCTATCCCAGGTAACGATGATGCAATCAGAGCTATCTCACTCTTCGTTGAGATTATTGCTAATGCAGTTATCGATGCTGATAACGAGACAGGTATCCAGATCATTGAATCACTTGGTGATGAAGATGAAGCAGCAGCTGTAGAAGCAGCACCTGTTCAGGATAAGGACGAAGAAGCAGAAGCTTTAGAAGACGAGTTATATTCAAAATAAGGAGATAAACATGGCTATTTCAGCATCCGATGTAAAGAAACTCCGTGATATCACCGGAGCAGGTATGATGGACTGCAAGAAGGCTCTTAACGAGGCTAATGGTGACATGGCTCAGGCAGAAAAGATCCTCAAGGAAATGGGTCTTGCTGCAGTTGCTAAGCGCCAGGATAGAGCTACTGAAAACGGTAGAGTTTTCACATATGTACAGGGTAACAAAGCTGTACTTCTCGAGCTCAGCTGTGAAACTGACTTCGTTGCTAAGAACGATCAGTTCAAAGAGCTTGGTGAGAATATGTGTAAAGTAATCGTTGAAAAGGGTTACACTGAAATTAACGATGACTTAAAGGGCATGGTTGCAGGTCTTATCGCTACAATTAAGGAAAACATGTCTGTTAAGAGATTCAAGGTTATTGATCTCCCAGAAAACGGATATGCATCAACATACGTACACGGCGAAGGTTCTGTTGCAGTATGTGTAGTATTCACAGCTGACAATGTAGCTGCATTCGAAAATGAAGCAGTTAAAGAATTTGCTCACGATTGTGCTCTTCACGTTGCAGCATTCAAGCCACAGTTCTTAAATACAGCTAGTGTATCTAAGGAATATGAAGCTGAACAGCTCTCTATCTTCCAGGCTCAGGTTGCTTCTATGGACAAGCCAGCTAAGGTTCTTGAGGGTATCGTAAGAGGTAAACTCAACAAGCTTTACAGTGAAGTATGTTTCCTTAACCAGCCATTCGTAAAAGATGACTCAATGAGTGTATCAAAGAAGATGGCAGAAGTTGCTAAAGCAGCAGGTGTTAAGCTTGATATTATTTCTTGCGACTACTACCAGGCTGGTGTTGAAGCTTAAGACGGGAGTTATTCATGCAGAGCGTACTTGACAACTGTCAGGATAAGATGAAGAAATGCGTCTTATCTCTTGAGAGTGAATATCAGAACATGAGAACAGGTCGTGCAAACGCTTCTCTCTTTGATAAAATCAAAGTAGATTACTATGGTTCAGAGACTCCTCTGAACCAGGTAGCTAGTATTAGCGTTCCTGAAGCTCGTCTTGTTGTCATTCAGCCATGGGACAAGAGTGTTCTTTCTGCAATTGAAAAAGCAATTCAGAAGAGCGAGCTCGGCTTAAACCCAAATAACGACGGTAAGCTTATTCGCGTTAACTTCCCTGCTTTAACTGAGCAGAGAAGAAAGGAACTTGCAAAGAGTGCTAAGGCTACAGCTGAAAACGCTCGTGTTGCAATTCGCAATGTTCGCCGTGATGCTTTAGAAACACTAAAGAAGATGCAGAAAGCTTCTGAAATTAGTGAAGACCAGCAGAAAGATGGTGAAACAAAGATCCAGAAAATGACTGATAATGCAATCAGCGATGTAGCTCGCGTTGCTGAAGCAAAAGAAAAAGAAATCATGGAGATCTAATTAAATATGAGGGAAAAGGAACTTCACTTAGGATTAATAATGGACGGAAATGGAAGATGGGCTAAAGCTAGACACCTTCCTCGCACAGCTGGACACCTTGCAGGTCTTAAAAGTTTAAAAAAGGTTGTTTTAGGAGCCATTAATAATGAAGTGAAGTACCTTTCACTCTATTGTTTTTCAACTGAAAACTGGAAAAGAAGCCAAGAGGAAGTATCCTATCTCATGGGGCTTTTTTCTTCCAAGATTTATTCAGAGCTACCTTTTTACCAGGAAAATGGTATTAAGATTTTAACCATAGGTGATCTCTCCCCGCTTCCTGAAGACGCTAAAAAAGCAATTAACGATACAATTGAAGCAACGAAAGATAATGATACAATAATTCTTCAACTTGCAATTAACTATGGTGGTCAAGCTGAAATTTCCATGGCAGTTAATAAAGCAATTAAAAATGGAGAAACTAACCTTACACCTGAAGTCATTAGAAGTTATTTTGAGCATCCAGAAGTTCCCCCAGTTGATGTAATTGCTCGTTCTGCAGGTGAAATTCGTCTTTCAAACTTCCTTCTTTTTGATTCAGCCTATGCCGAATTCGTTTTTTGTGATAAACTATGGCCAGATTGGGATGAAAGTGATGTAACTAAAGTTCTTGAGGAATATTCCCATAGAATTAGGCGTTTTGGAGGGGTAAAATGACATCTAATATAAAAAGGATAATTACTGGGGTAATCGCAATACCCTTACTTGCTGCAATAATTCTCTTACTCCCTCAATATAATTATCTTTGTTTTGCAATACTAGTTTTAGTAGTTGCCATTATTGGTTCATATGAACTACATTCAATTTTAAGTAAACATACCACAGGTAAACTACTACTACCTCCATATCTAGGTTCTATTCAGATAATTGCAACCTACATCCAATATTCTTATTTTCCAAAATACAATTTAACGCTTTATTCATTAATTGGATTGATTTTCATAGCCCTTGCAATGGAAATTAAAAAAGGCGAAACAGATAACTTTAAAAATTCTATTGAAAGATTATCATATACAGTTCTTCAAATAGTATATCCAAATACATTTGCAATTTTCTTTGTTAAATTTTGTTTCTTAGAAAATGCATGGTTATATTTATTAATTTTCTTTGCTTTAGTATTTGGTTCAGATACCTTCGCATACTTCTTTGGCATGCTCTTTGGTAAGAATAATAAGGGAATTGTTAAGGTTAGTCCTAATAAATCCATAGCTGGTTTTATTGCTGCCCTACTTGTTCCTGCTATTATTGGATGCATATGTGGCGCATTAATTAAAGAGTTTGAAGTAGATGGTATACTTGGTTTCTTCTTAGGTCTTGCAACAGCTGCTTCTGCTGCTATTGGTGACTTAGTAGAATCTGTGTTAAAGAGAAGTGCTAACATAAAGGACAGTGGAAAAATTATTCCTGGTCGTGGAGGAATGCTTGATAGCATCGATTCTCTACTTTTTGCTGCTCCTGTCTTTATTGCATTTATGCACTTCATGCAATATGTAGCATGATTAAAAGAAGAGTAATTATATTAGGAGCCACCGGCTCAATTGGTACTACATGTCTAAATGCTATTAGAGCAAAAAGCTTATATGCTGATGTAGTTGGTCTTGTCGGCTATAGTAGCGTAGAAAAGTTACAAACTCTTTCTAAAGAGTTTAATTGTCCATATATAATTAATACTAATTCTAGTGTACTAAGAGAGTTTTTATCTTCTCTCTCTGCAGATATTGTATTAAATGGTATAGCTGGTGCACCAGGTTTAGAAGCTTCCTTAATTTCATTACAGTGTGGTTTTGATTTAGCACTTGCTAATAAAGAATCGATTGTAATGGGTGGTAACTTTATATTAAATGAAGCAAAACGACTTGGACGTAAAATTATCCCAGTTGATAGCGAACATAGTGCTATTTTCAATTTAATTAAAGCTCACGGTGAAATTGATTCAGTTGTAATTACCGCTTCTGGTGGTCCTTTTTATCAAAAAAAGAATCTTGAAAATGTTACAGTTGAAGAAGCGACTAACCACCCTACTTGGAAAATGGGTAAAAAGATTAGTATCGATAGTGCAACATTGGCAAATAAAGGCTTAGAGGTTATC
>JAQYFM010000170.1 GCA_028723145.1 Spirochaetales bacterium
GTAACACACTTTGAGGAAAAATGTTCACCACGCTGTCCCATATTATAAGACCTTCCTTTAGATATAAAAAAAAGCGTCCGACGGGAATCGAACCCGCATCTTCAGCTTGGAAGGCTGAGGTAATAGCCATTATACAACAGACGCGCTACGATTAATGAAAATACTCTAATTAGGGATTTATGTCAACATCACTGGCAAAAAAAAATACATTTGCTTATACTTTATTTTCATGAACAACATTGAGCAAAAATATGCATCATTCATTCTTGAACAAGAATTGATGATTGAAAGTGGTGAAAAACTAACAATTAATGCTAATGAAGAAACAATTTCCTTTGCCCATTTAGTTGCCCATATGGCAGCTGAAAAAACAGGTGTTAGTGTTAGCATTGTTTATATTGATAAAGGAAAAGTTGAATCAGTTGATGAAATCGATCCTGATTACCAAGAAAGGCCTTCAGGAAAGGTTGCAATGCTTCATTTAGCAGCTTTCCCAGAATTTACTTCAATTACTGATTTTAAAAAAGAAATTTCAGCTAAAGAGCTTCAAGAATATAGGTTAATTAGTGAACCAGTTGTTCCTGGTAGAAGAATTAGTGTTCCTTGGGCTATTTGTTATGTACCAACCGCAACATGGGCAGAATTTGTTTTTGGTCCAGGTGCTACAACCGATTCACTTTGGCTATTACTTTCAGATCTTTTATCATTAGATAGTGATGATAAACTACTAAAATTACAGCACCAGATGCTAAAAACTAGAAAGGAAAGACTTAGAAGTGAAAATATCTCACAAATTGTGCTAAATAGCACAACCTGTGATTTAACTTTAACAATTAATAGAGAACTTTATCCAACTACTACTTCTACCTTATTAAGCTCTGGAAGATTATTCTACCCTACTGCTCCTTGTGAGGATGTAATTATTCCACTTGATAAATTAAGTGGGCATGGTAAATTTTCAACAACCTATCCATTTAGACTCTTTGATAGCGTTTTTTCTGGCGCAGAAATTGAGATTAAGAATGGTAAAGCTGTTTCATTTAAGCTTGAAGGTGGAAGTGAGCATGTAACAAAATATCTTAGTATCGACTCTGATAGCAGTAGAGTATCTGAATTAATAATTTGTGATGGCTATACAAAAGCATCTAAATTAGATATCTCGCTGGGTCTTCCAATGCTTGATAGAATGCGTACTACAACTTTAGTTTTGGGAGGTGTTACTCCAGAAACTGTAAATGCAGAAAATGAAGATGATTTAAAAGAGTTAGAATTCAATAATTCCTTTGTTCGTCTTGAGCTTCCAATTGGTTCAAGGGATTTAGAAATAAAGGGTATTACTGAGTTTGGTGAAGTAATTACTATAATGGAAGACGGTATTTTAGTCTTTTAAAAGGGGTAAAAATGAATAGTGAGTATTCAAAGAAATTAAATGAATTAGTTCTTACAAAAGGTGTTTGTTTAAAGAAAGGAGAAAAAGTTTGTATCAATACTTCTCCTTCTTGTTATGAATGGGCAAAAGCAATGGCTAAAAGAGCATATGAGCTTGGAGCTTCATATGTAATGATTAATATAAATGATACCGACTTGGATGCTTTTAGGTCCCTAGTTCAAAGTCAGGAGGAGGTATCATTTGTTCCTGAGTTCTATAAGCATTGTGCCGAGGAGAGAGCAAGAGATGGATATGTAAATATTCGTCTTGATTCTAATGAAGATAGAATTGGTCAAACCCAAGGTGATAGTGATAAGCTTACAAAGTTAAATATGGCTTTTAGAAAGGCTGGAAAAGTTGCAAGTGATAAGTATATGTCAAATGCACTTAGCTGGTGTGTTTCCTGTGTTCCAGGTACAAAGTGGGCAAAACAACTTTTAGGTGAAGATGCAACTGAAGATGATTTAGCTAAAGTACTTGGTAAAATTCTTCGTTTTGATACTCCTGATTATCTAAAAGCTTGGGACGATTTTGATACTGAAGCTAAAAATAGAAGAGATAAATTAAACTCAATGAAAATTAAAACACTACACTATCAATCAAGTGTTACTGATTTTTATATCTCTCTTAGTCCTAAAGCTCACTTTGAAGGAGGTTCATCTGTTTCAAAGGATAATAAGGTATTCTTCCCTAACCTTCCAACAGAAGAATTATTTACAACTCCTGATATGTATAGTGCAAATGGTTACATTAAAACTACTCGCCCTGTTAATGTTTTAGGAAGCCCAACAGAGGGTATAACATTTACATTTAAGGATGGAAAGGTTATTGACGTAAAAGCAGATAAAGGCCTTGATATGATTAAAAAGTACCTAGAAATAGATGAAGGTGCTTCAAGAATTGGAGAGGTTGCACTAGTTGATATCAAAGCTCCTATTTCTCAAACAGGTTTAATCTTTGGTTCAATATTAATCGATGAAAATGCTTCCTGTCACATTGCACTAGGTGCAGGTTATCCTGAAACTGTAAGCGATAGTGAAAAAGCTACAAACGATGAAGAGTTGAATAAGATGGGTATTAATACATCCTTAATGCATACAGACTTCATGGTTGGAAGTCCTGATTTAAAAATTACGGCTACTACATTTGACGGACAAGAAGTTGTAATAATGGAAAATGGATCATTTATTATCTAATAATTAAGGGCTTAAATGCCCTTAATTAATTTAAATCTGAAATAAGCTTTAAACCATTCAAGGTATGAGTTTTATCAAGTAAATTTATTCTCTTTATTAGTGGAGCAATAGTCTTTGATAATCCTCCTGTTGCGATTACAAAGACTTCTTCATTAAGCTCTGCCTCACAGCGTTTAATCATCTCATTAACTAATCCTGCATAGCCAAACATAATTCCTGCTCTAATAGAATCTTCACTATTTCTTCCAATTGAAGAAGATGGAACTTTTAATTCTACTTGAGGAAGTTGAGCTGTTGAACCAAAGAGCGCATTAACACTTGTAATTAAGCCTGGAACAATTGAAGCTCCTGCAACTTCTCCACTTTTCTTTACTGTTGAAAAAGTTAATGCAGTTCCAAAATCCACAATCATTACGTTACAATCTGGCTTTATATAGTGTGCATAAGCTAAATTACAAAGTAAATCAGAGCCTAGTTCAGATGGAATAGAACTTCTTACAAGGCCTGTATTTAAATCATGTGAAACTACTAAAGCATCGGTATTAAATAATCGTTTTAAATTCTTTGAAGCTGAAAAAGTTAAATTAGGTACAACAGATGATACTATTGCCCGATTTACCGATGATAAATCAACATTGGATGACTCCAAAAGACTTTTGAAGATGACATAATACTCATCTCCAGTCTTCTTTTGGTCTGTATAGACCCTCCATGTGTTTACCCAAGATTTTCCATCATGGAGGGCAAGTACGATATTGGTATTCCCGATATCAAGAGCGGCTAACATTAGATCATTACAACCTTATGAGAACCAGCATAAGCTTTATCACGAAGTTCATTAACACTCTGATCATTGATGTAAGAATCAAAGTTAGTCATGCGGTCAATGATTCCGTTAGGTGTAAACTCAATAATTCTGTTTGCAATAGAATCTACAAACTGATGGTCGTGTGAGTTAAAGAGAATTACACCATTAAAGTTGATAAGTCCATCGTTGAGAGCTTGAATTGCTTCAAGGTCTAAGTGTGATGTAGGCTCATCAAAGATTAAACAGTTAGCACCTTCAAGCATCATCTTAGCAAGTACTACTCTTACCTTCTCACCACCAGATAATACTTTACAGCTCTTTAATGCTTCATCACCTGTAAAGAGCATTCTACCTAAAAATGATCTTACAAATGTATCGTCATCTTCTGTAGAGTACTGCTGTAGGAAATCAGCAATAGACTGGTCAGTATCAAACATCTTTGAGTTATCCTTAGGGAAGTAAGAAAGTGATGTTGTTACACCCCAGTTGAAGGAACCACTATCTGGTTCCATTTCACCAGCTAGAATCTGGAAAAGTACTGTTTTTGCATAGTGGTTAGGTCCTACAAATGCGACTTTTTCACCTGGATTAATTGTTAAATTAAGCTTATCTAAGATAACTTCACCTTCGATAGTCTTTGATAAATCCTTAATTTCAAGACAGTTCTTACCAATTTCTCTATTTGGCTTAAATGCAACGTATGGGAATCTTCTTGAAGATGGTCTGATATCGTCTAAAGTAAGTTTATCAATAAGCTTTTTACGGCTTGTTGCTTGCTTTGCTTTTGCAACGTTACTACTGAAGCGCTGAATAAATTCCTTTAATTCAGCAATTTTATCTTCCCTTCTCTTCTTCTCATCTTTCATCTGCTTAGCAGCAAGCTGGCTAGACATATACCAGAAGTCATAGTTACCAACATAGAGCTGAATCTTACCAAAGTCGATATCACAAACATGTGTACAAACTGTATTTAAGAAGTGTCTATCGTGGCTGACTACAATAACTGTATTGTTGAAATCTGCTAAGAAGTCTTCAAGCCAGTGAATAGATTCCAAATCCAAGTGGTTTGTAGGTTCGTCTAATAAGAGGATATCTGGGTTTCCAAATAATGCCTGAGCAAGAAGAACACGTACCTTAAGGTTATCTTCAATTTCCTCCATGAGCTTTTCATGAAGTGTTGTAGGAATTCCAAGGCCATCAAGCATTTGGGCAGCTTCACTTTCTGCTTCCCAACCACCCATTTCAGCAAATTCACTTTCAAGCTCAGCAGCTCTAATACCATCTTCCTCTGTGAAATCTTCTTTTTGATAGATTTCATCACGCTCCTTCATTACTGAATAGAGCTTCTTATGGCCCATTATGACAGTATCAATAACTCTATACTTATTGAATGCAAAGTGATCCTGTCTTAAAGTTGTCATTCTCTCACCTGGAGTAATGATAATCTCACCTGTATCTGGCTCGATTTCACCTGAAAGGATCTTTAAGAAGGTTGATTTACCTGCACCATTTGCACCAATAATACCGTAGCAGTTACCTGGTGTAAACTTGATGTTGACTTCTTTAAACAGAACCTGTGTTCCGTAAGAAAGAGAGATGTTACTAGCTGTAATCATTTATTTCCTCGCAATATGCTTGTATTTATCATATAACAAAAAAGGCAGTATCCTTCAAGTGAATACTGCCAGTTAGTTCCTAGGGGAATCGAACCCCTATTTAGAGACTGAGAATCTCCCGTCCTAACCGTTAGACGAAGGAACCATCTCTACTGGGATGGAGGGATTCGAACCCCCAAAGGCAGAACCAGAATCTGCAGTGTTACCGTTACACTACATCCCAATCTCAATGACAAGAAGAAGATACATGATTTACCTTTTAGTTGCAATAGGTAAAAGCAAAAAAACTAAAAATTATGTAAATCGTTTTAGTTCTTCTTGAAGGCAGATACTCTTGCAGAAGCAGATAATGATACATCATCCCTTTTTCCATCAAGAAGGTATCTGTAGCCAAGACCAGCTATCATGGCACCGTTATCTGTACAGAGCTTCAATGAAGGGAATGTGACTGTATATCCACTCTTCTCAAGAGCCTTAAGTTCGCTTCTCAGAAGAGAGTTTGCAGCAACTCCACCTCCTGCACTTACCCTTTTCAGTCCGGTATCCTTCAATGCAAGCTTAACTCTCTTCATGAGAATACCGACAGCCTGTCTCTGGAAGGAGGCGGCTATGTTCTCAGGAGTATCTTCAGCGTCTCCATTCCTGAACTGGTCCTTCTGGTTTATCACAGCTGTCTTCAACCCTGAATATGACATGTCGTAAGGATGCTCCTTACGATCCAGGGCTGGACCAGGAAAGAGGAATGCGTTAGGGTCTCCTGTCTTGCTGAGCCTATCTATGACCACACCTCCCGGAAATCCCAGCTCATAGAACTTGGCAACCTTATCGAAGGCCTCCCCTATGGCATCGTCTATGGTAGTACCCAAAACCTCAACGTCATCGTAACCCATGACCTTGCAGATAACTGTATGGCCTCCTGAAACAAGCACACCAAGATATGGATATTCCAGAGGATTTTCAATTTGTGAGGCATAGAGGTGAGCCCTTATATGGTCTATGCCGATAAAGGGAATACCCAAAGTCTCAGCAAAGCACTTTCCAAAGTTTACACCTACAAGCAATGAACCAAGGAGACCAGGCCTATTGGTTACAGCAACAGCATCCAGCTCCTCCTTGGTGATTCCTGCCTGAGAGATTGCTGCATCAACAACCTGGGCAATCCATTCAGTATGAAGACGTGATGCAAGCTCAGGCACCACCCCCTGATAAGGCTTATGAAGCTCTATCTGGGTTGCAATGACATTCGAGAGGATTTCTCTTCCATCCCTTACTACAGCTGCAGAGCATTCATCACAGCTGGTTTCAATTCCAAGTACTATCATAAGTTGTCATCATCCACATCAACGAGAAAATAGTCATCACCCAGAAGGATTGAAGGATCCATGAAGACTCCAGACTCGAACATATAATCATAGACAACCTTATTCCATGGTATTCCTACCTGGACTCCTTCTGTCTTAGAGCGTGTCATGACTTCCTGAAGAGAGGCGAGATCTTCACTGGAGATTGAAAACTGTGATGGATCAAATAATATTTCTTCCATGCTGCCCTCCCTATAAGAATATAGTCTTCTTTTTCAAAAAGAC
>JAQYFM010000171.1 GCA_028723145.1 Spirochaetales bacterium
AGTTATAACTTTAGTTAAGGATACTGCTTTAGCACAAACAATTGGTGTTGCAGAGTTATTTAGAGCTGCACAAAATGCGGCATCAAGAGAGTTCTCAACTATGCCAATCTTTATAGCTGGTGTATTCTTCTTTGTTATGAATTACATTGTATCAAAGTTCTTTAACAAAGTTGAAGACAAAATGAATTACTATGATTGAGGGTATTAAAATGGATGAAATATTAATAAAAGCTAATAATATATCTAAAGCATTTGGAGAAGTAAAAGTACTAAATGACATTTCTTTTTCTTTAAAAAAGGGAAATGTATTATCTATTTTAGGTCCATCAGGAAGTGGTAAATCAACACTGTTAAGAATTATTACTCAGCTTGAAAAAGCGGATAGAGGTTCTCTATATTTTTCCGATAAAACACTATTTGAAGATGATGGAGAAAAGAGTGTATATGCAAATGCTAAAGCAGCAAGAGAAATATGTTTAAAGACTGGTTTAGTATTTCAAAACTTTAATTTATTTCCCCACTTCTCTGTTTTAAGAAATATTACAGAAGCTCAAGTGGCAGTTTTAAAAAGAGATAAAAGTGAAGCTGAAGAAAGAGCTTACCAGCTATTAAAGAAGTTATCACTAACAGATAAAGCTAAGGCCTACCCTTCTCAGCTCTCAGGTGGTCAAAAACAAAGAGTATCTATTGCTAGAGCATTAGCAATGGATCCAGAGGTTTTATTCTTTGATGAACCAACCTCTGCTTTAGACCCTGAGCTTACAAGAGAGGTACTAAATGTAATTCGTCAGCTTTCTGAAGAGAAGATGACTATGGCTGTAGTTACTCATGAAATGGAATTTGCAAAAGCCATCAGTGACTATGCAATTTTCATGGAAGGTGGATATATCATTGAAGAAGGTGCTAAAGATACTATCTTTACAGCTGCAGAAAAAGAAAGAACAAGACAGTTTATCCACTCAATGAGTAATTAACGAAATACAATCTCAAAATATATTTTTATAACAATATCATCATCAGATACATTACCAATAACTGTTGATGTATCATTTCCAAAAAGACTGTAAGGAGCAACCTCAGTCTTTTTTATTTTGAGTATTGCAAGTGCACTTCCATCTTCAGCTGTTAATACTTGATAATCTCCAACAAGAGGCATTTCCTCTCCACTTTCTTCAAAGATATAAGCCGCAACTATTATTTCTTTAATTTTCTCATCCAAAACATTTTCTCTAATACCAGAAAGAGAGAAAATAGCATGAGAATAATCACATATCATTGGATTTAGTAATCTGTACTGAAAAAACATTTCATCTGAAGTCATATCGAGGATAATATCACTAAGTTTTTTAAATGACCATAAAAAAGTTGATACATTTTTGATACTTTTTTGATACACTAATTTTTTGTATTACTTATTATTGTGATTAATTATTTTCTTTTAATTCTTTAAAAAATAAAAAATTGCGGACGACTGGACTTGAACCAGCAAGGCCTTTCAACCACTAGCACCTCAAGCTAGCGTGTCTACCACTTCCACCACGTCCGCATTTAACTTACGTTTTGTGTTGCTCACTCGCAACGTTGATTAATTTACACTATTGAAGTTTTTTGGTCAATACAATTTAAAAAAAAATATTATTTTTTTATCATGTTGACTATTATTCTTTACAGTGTATATAATTATTTACATGATTGATTTTTTAATATTTATGGTCACAATGGCGATAACACCAGGACCTAATACTATAATATCGATGCTTAATGCATCAGAAAAAGGATTAAGAAAAGGTATTAGTCTGAATCTTGGAATGCTTTGTGGAATTACTATAATTTCCCTACTCTCTTATATGTTGCTATCAGTACTTATAAATATTATACCTTCTGTTATGCTTCTATTAAGACTACTAGCAATTATCTATTTATTATACTTATCTTTACATATATTAAAAAGTAACGGTATTAATACAAATAGATCTATTGGAGGCTTCAAAACAGGTCTATTAATGCAAATAGTAAATGTAAAAGTACTTCTTCTTTGTGTTAGTGCTCAATCTACATACATAATTACAATTGATAAATCAAGAGGTTTAAAATTTATTTTAGTATTACTAATTCCAATATGCTGCTTTTTGTGTGGGATAGTTTGGGCATTAGCTGGAACTATAATTAGTAGTTTCTATAAGAAGCACAATAAATTGATGAATATTATTTTCTCCTCTTCTCTTTTACTTTTAGCAATAAGAGCACTATTTGAGTTTTTTAATTTATTAAAATATTGATATTATTTCTTTTTTGACATTTTTTAGATATAGTGTCCATTATAAGGAGTTTAATTATGAGTTACTTACAATTAGCTAATTCATTTCAAATGTACTTAATAGTTGGAATAATTCTTTTATTTATTGCTAGCACATGTATAGTATTTATGAGAAAAAGCTATAAAGCAGGCTTGAAAATTGGTATGGATAGAAAGATTTTAAATGGTGCTATAACTTCATCTGCGGCATTTACAATCCTTCCTTCAGTATCAATACTACTTGGTGTTATAGCTCTTTCTGGGTCCCTTGGAGTTCCTGCATCATGGTTAAGACTTTCAGTTGTAGGAAACTTACAATATGAAGCAACAGTTGCAAATATTGCAGCTGAGAATATGGGTACTAAACTCGATTCATCTGTTTTAACAATGAATAATCTTGTAACGATA
>JAQYFM010000172.1 GCA_028723145.1 Spirochaetales bacterium
CAAAATGGAGTTAGTAATTTGCCAGGTAGAATAACAAGGAAACTTGAGATTGCACTCTTCGATTCTTTCCGAAGTGCTATCGAAAGTACTTTTAAAAACTATCCTTATTTATTTGATGTTAAAAAGGCTAAAACAGCCTTCTCTCATCGTCTTGCAAGTGAGTTTGATAAAATTACAACAAATAAATATCTTATAGATATTAATCTCCCACTTGTAAAAGGGGAATCTTCTATTCCTGAAATAATTATTAGAGAAAAAGATTTCTCCCCTGTAATGGCAATTTTTATTGAAGAAGATTATTTAAGTAATATAAAGAAAGAAGAAGCTTCTAAGCTACATGAAGGAACAGGAGCTTTTACTATTGCTCTCTCGCTCCTTCGAGAAAAAGATTATTTATTAGTCTACAGATTTGCTTCGACATTCACTGATTACCTTCATCTTTCAAAGCATGACTATAGTGAATCGCTATTAAAGCGTATGGAAGATGCAGGCCCAGATGAACAGTTATTATTAATTCCTAATAAAAGAAAAAGAAAGAAGAAGGTAGAAGAGATAGTTTGAAAAACAAACTATCTCTCTATGCTTAACTTAAAATTCCTTTTCCTGTTAATTTATCAACACCTCTTTTGAATGCATCCTCACAGCCATTCCAAGGTTTTTCCTTGTTTTCACTCTTATATTTTTGGGTCATCCACCAAACATCCTTTTGAACCCTATCTAAGTTATTATCTAAAAGATTAGCTAATAGTTGAAGATAACTAGCTAAGTCACCTCCTGATAACTCTGCTTTTGCAGCATGGACTAAATCAAGAGTATGGTGAATACAAAAACCTTTACTATTTGCTAAAGCAGCTCTAAAGTCACTATCCTCTTTATATAAGACAGCAAAGGTTGCGGCATATCTATCTAGTCGCTTTTTCATGTAATCACAAACAAGGCACCCATCTTCTCTACTTTGAACAGCTTCTTCAAATTGAGCAAATAATTTTAATGCCTTTCGTGGATTTGATGTATTTTTAATTTGCTCAAATTTTGGTTTATATAGCTTTTTACTCTCTTCATAGTAGGTATCAAGAGATAGAGCTAAAGGTTGAGCTTTATTTAAGTCTGCAAGCATTTGCCAATGCTTATTACAATATCCTTTTTTATTTATTTCAACTCTAATCTCAGGAACCATTACTGCTGGTCCTAGATAATATTTTAATGCATCCTCTTCGGCTTTTTTCATTAAAGAGCAAATTGGACACTCTGTATCTTCTTTTAATGCATCCCATACAGGAATTGTTTCTAATACTTCTTTCATAGTAAAAAATGATAGCAGAGAAATTACTGCTATGGAGAAAAAAAAGATTAAAAAAAGCACCCATTTCTGAGTGCTTTTAAGTTATTTTCTCCTTACTGGAACCAATTCAATATAACCTCTTTCTCCGATTGGCTCAAGTTGAATCCTTGGCTCGTTATCATCAAAAGCATAGCCAAGAGTAGATGGATTATATTTTTCTATTGCTCTCTTTAGACTAGTTATTGCTTCTTCAAAATCCTCTTCTTTAAAAGGTTCACCTTGGAACATTAAATATGTTGTCTTTGGTAAAGTCATTAACTCAAAACCTTGAGAGATTACTCCAGAATAATTCACAGGAACTTCAGCACCTTGAATATATGAAGATGTTCCTTCTTTGATATATTGCTTTGTTAAGTATAAACATAGAGGTTCTTTATCTATACTTTTTAATGTACCCCAAATATCACAACCTACTTCTTCGCAGTAAGAAAAATATTCATCTGCTTTAAGCCCTCTTTTGCAAAGAATTTTTCTTTCTGTTTTTTCAACAAGTGAAATAAAAACATTTTTACTTTCCATAATTTCTTTTTTCTCCTTTCTCTCTCGATATTTCACTCCATAAGGAATGAATAAAGGAATTGGAATAGGATTAATTGAATAAGATTTAGGGTTTATATCAAACTCGTCCTTAAAAGCTCTTTGAAAGCCATCTACACATCCAAAACCAAGATCCATGGATACCTTGGTTACACTTAAGCCTTCATCGCGAAGTTTTACAGCTGCTTGACTTAAACGAAGAGACCTAATGTACTTCGATACAGTCATATTAGTATGTTTTACAAATATTCTGTATGAGTACCATGGTGAGTAAAGCGCTACCTCAGAGAGCTCTTTTAGAGTGATATCTTCAGTAAGATGCTCCTTAATATAATCTTGCATCCTCTGTACTGCCTCTATCTCTCTATCCATTCTATTCCTCCTTACGAGAAAAAGATTACATAATATGGCTAATAATTAACTCGATGTTTTTTGCTCACTTTCAAGTGTTAGTAATTTATTTTTTATCTCTATACCAGATCCAAAACCACCAATATTATTCTTTGCTAAAACACGATGGCATGGAATTACAATCATTATAGGATTATTATGTAGTGCATTACCTACAGCCCTTGAAGCTTTAGGAGAATTAATATCTCTTGCAATATCAGCATATGTTACAGTTTGTCCATATGGAATTTTTCTACAAGATATAAGTACTTTTTGCTGGAATTGGGTTAAATTATGTAGGTCTAGAGGAAGGTCAAAATCCTTCCTCAGACCTTTAAAGTATTCATCTAGCTCACTTTTTGCTCTTTCAAGGAGCGGTGTAGTTCCACTCTCCTCTCGTTTTTCTAATGTAATCTCTGTAATAAAATTATCATTAGCCGAGATAAATAATTGTCCAATAATTGAGCTAATACTAGTTGTCATTTTTTTGCTAAAGAAAGTGCCTTTGCAGCAATATTATCTGCAGTAAAACCAAAAGCTGATGCTAGGTATTTAAGGTTTCCTACTTCTCCAAAGCGTTCACCGACACAGATAAAATCCATTAAACATGGATAATTCTTTGCAAGTAATGAGGCAATACCTTCACCAACTCCACCAGCATAACGACCATTCTCGCAAACTAGAACCTTACCACACTTCTTTGCAACTTCAAGAATAGTCTCTTCATCCATTGGCTTGATACTAAGCAAGTCAATTACTGTCGCATTAACACCTTGCTCTTTTAGAATATCGTAGGCTTTTAAACTCTCAGTTACTAAATGTGCTCCAAGAGAAATAATTGCAACATCATCACCTTCTCTTAATACCTTTGCTTTTCCAAGTTTAATTTCTTCTCCATCACTATAGATAGAATTAATACCTTTTCTTGGAGTTCTAATGTATGAAGATGTTCCATTCTCATATACTGCTTTTGTGAGCATATAAAGAGAGTAATCGTCAGAAGGTTCAACAATAGCCATATTAGGAATTTGACGCATTAATGCAATGTCCTCAAAAGGCATATGTGTTCCACCGTTGTACTGTGCAGTAATACCAGGATCAGAACCAATTACATGAACTGTTTGGTGTGTATAACCTACTGATAAAAATAGTTGGTCATATACACGACGAGAAGCAAAACAACCGAATGAGTGAACAAATGGAACCATTCCTGTACTAGCTAAACCAGCTGCTACACCCACCATATTAGCTTCTGCAATACCACAGTTAAAAAATCTTTCTGGGAATACTTTTTCAAAAGCAGTTGAGCCGATACATGATGATAAATCAGCATCTAAAAATACAACCTTATCATTTTCTTTAGCGATATCAATTATCGCATCCATCAAAACTTCTTTATAGTGAGATTTCTTTTCAAATGCCATCTTACACCTCCTCTCTTGCCTTAAGATCCTCAATTGCTTTTTCACACACTTCGGCAGAAATAGGCATTGAGTGGTTGGACTTTACTCCTTCACCAGGGATATATCCATGGCTCTTTTGAGTATTCATAATAACAAAGAATGGTTTACCCTTAGTTTCCTTTGCTTTATTTATTACATTGGCAATTTCATCAAAATCATGGCCGTTAATTGTTGCAACTTCAAAGCCAAAGCTCTTATAACGTTCTTCAAGATTATATTGAGGAATAATATCTTTAACATAGCCATCAAGTTGCTGACCATTATTATCTAAGAAAATCATTAAATTATCTAAACCCCAAGCACCTGCAGTTTCGAGAGCTTCATAAACCTGTCCTTCTTGAGCTTCTCCATCACCAATAACACAATAAGTTCTTGCATCTAACTTTTGTAGCTTTTGGCCAAGAGCAATACCTACTGCAGCAGAAATTCCTTGTCCAAGAGAACCTCCTGTGAAATCAATTCCTGGGGTTTTTGTCATATCACAGTGAGAAGGTAACTTTGTGCCACCCTGGTTAAGTGTTGAAAGCCACTCCTGTGGAAAATATCCTTTACTTTGAAGTGTTGCATATACAGCAGGGCCTGCATGACCTTTTGAACAAACAAATCTATCTCTAGATAATTTTTTAGGATCATTAGGATCAATGTTCATCTCTTCATAATAAAGATATGTTAATAAATCTATTATTGACATACTACCACCAATATGACCAGATCCAAATGCAGAAATTTCTCTAATTGTACTTTCTCTTAGAGCAAGAGCTGTCTTTTTTAGCTGCTTTTTCTTTTCTTCACTAAGCATAATAATCTCCTATCTCATAGCTGCAATAGCTAATAATCTATCGCCCGAAATATCATTTGTATTACTAAAGCATTTTGAGAGATATGTAAGTTTAGCACTTTGCTCTAAAACCTCCATACGGTCAAATGCTGATAATAAAGTCTTTCCTGTAGTTAATGCACCATGGTTTTCCAATAGAAGTGCAACATGGTCTTTTGCATAGGTGCTAACCTTTTCTGCAAGTTCTTTTGTACCCATTAATTCATAAGGGACCTTTATTACTTCATCTAATAAATAATAGGTTTCAGCAATTAAATGAGTATTAATTTTCTCATCTAAAGCAGAGAAAAGAGAAGCAAAATTAGGATGTGAGTGAACTACTGCTAGTGCATTTGTTTTTAGATATATTTGTCTATGCATTTCACTTTCAATACTAAGTTTAAAATTTGTTCCTATTTGCTCTCCGGTTTCAATATTAACCTGTGCAATATCATCATAAGTTAATGATGATTTATCTTTTCCAGATGGAGTAATTAACATTATTTCTCCACAGCGTGCTGATACATTTCCTCCAGTAGCTGTTGTTAATCCTCTTAAATAAAGACGTCCCATTGTTTTGGCAACTAATGCTTTTTCTTCTTGGTAATTCATAGCAAGTTAATATTATCACAAAATATGGTATAAAAGAACAAGTCCATTTCAAAGGTGTAGAAACGAATTAACCTTTGATGTAGAATGACTTTCAAGCGCAGGAGATATTACAAATATGAGAATGTCTAATATGTTTTCAAGGACTTTGAGAGAAGCTCCTAATGGTGCAGATTGCAAAGGCTATGAATACTTGTTAAGAGCAGGTTATATACGTCAATTGGGTGCAGGAATTTTCTCACTTCTCCCTCTCGGATTTAAAGCTACAACTAAGATTGAGACAATTATCCGTGAAGAGATGGATAAAATTGGAGCACAAGAGATTTTAATGCCAGTTGTTAATACAGCTGATATTTGGAAAGAAACAGGTAGATACTACTCTATCGATAAAGAAATGAGCCGTTTTGAGGACCGTGCAGGCAGAGATATGGTACTTGCTATGACTCACGAAGAGGCTGTTACAGATCTTGCAAGAACTGAAATTGATTCATACAAGCGTCTTCCTTTATTAGTATATCAAATTCAAACTAAATGGCGTGATGACCCACGTCCTCGTGCAGGTTTGATTAGAGTAAGAGAGTTCACAATGAAGGACTCATACTCTTTCGATAAGGATCAAGAAGGCTTAGATAAAGTTTATAGAGACCACTACAAAGCATACTTCAGAATCTTCTCTCGTTGTGGTCTTCCTGCAATTGCTGTTGGTGCTGACTCAGGCATGATGGGTGGTAAGGTTTCACATGAATACATGTATCTTTCTCCTATTGGTGAAGATACAATTATCACATGTAAGCACTGTGGATATACAGCAAATAGACAAGTTGCAACATTTAAGAAAGAATATTTCAAAGAAGAAGAAAAGCCTCTTGAAAAGATTGCTACTCCAAATGCGAAGACTATTGATGATTTAACTGCTTTATTAAACATTGAAGCTAGACAAACAGCAAAAGCTGTATTTATGGTTGGTACATTTATCAACGATAAAACTGGTGAAGAAAAAGATAAGCTTATCGTTGCTATCATCAGAGGAGACATGGATGTTGAAGAGAGTAAGCTTTCTAATGCTGCTAAAGCTAACTCAATTCGTCCAGCTCATGAAGAAGAAATTACAGCTTGTAAAATTGTTCCAGGATTTGGATCTCCAATAGGAGCAGAGGGAGACTTCATTACAATTATTGATGACTCTGTTGCTTATTCAAACAATCTTGTTGCAGGGGCAAATGAAGCAGGATACCACTATATCAATACAAACTTTGGTCGTGACTACAAAGGTATTGTTGCCGATATTGCAAGTGCTCGTGATGGTTATATCTGTCCAGAATGTGGCGAAAAACTCACAGCTAGCAAGGGTGTTGAAATTGGTAACATCTTCCAGCTTGGCACAAGATATTCTGCTGCAATGAATTGCTTCTATACAGCAGAAGATGGCTCTAAGAAACCAGTTATCATGGGTTCTTATGGAATTGGAGTTGGAAGACTTCTTGCTTGTCTTGCAGAAGAATACAACGATGAAAAGGGACTAAAGCTTCCTATCTCAGTTGCACCATATCAAGTACATTTAATCTCACTTGTTAAAGATACACAAATTGGTGAAGACCTCTATAAAGAGCTCCAGGATGCAGGTATTGATGTACTATACGATGATAGAAAGGAATCTGCTGGTGTTAAGTTTGCAGATGCTGATATCATTGGTGTTCCTATTAGAATTACTATTGGTAACCGATCTCTTAAGGAAGGTAAGGTTGAAGTTAAAATTCGAGAAACAGATGAAACAACATCATTCCTACTCTCTGACTTAGTTAACGAGGTTAAAGAGACAATTAATAAGCTTCAAAAAGAGATTGATGACAACATCGTAGAAAAAGAACTCAATTAATTATTTTTTTAGGAGCTAAGAAAACCTTAGCTCCTAACTTTTTATGGGCAACAACGTGAACACTCACTAAGCATTTTCATACCTGGATTTATTGCTTTAAAAACTCTTTGGATATTTAATTCTTCATCAAGCATAATTAAATCAGCTCTCAAGCCTTTCTTAATTTGACCTCTATCGTTTAATCCTAATACTCGAGCTGGATTTAAGCTTGCAGATATAAACAACTCCGGAATTGTTAATATATTTCGTTTAACAAGATTTTTACCAGTTTCACTTATTAAGCAAGCAGATCCTATTAACACATTATTATCAGTGTAGTAGCAAGCTTTTCCATCACTATAAATATCTTTTCCAAGGTATTTTCCATTTCCCTTCCCAAGCCCGCAAAAACTCATTCCATCGGAGATTAAACAGTGTCTGTTAGGCTTAATTGTAGTTAGAGTGAAATCTACTAAATCTTGATCAACATGGACTCCATCACAAATTAGTTCATAGGTAGCGGTTTTATCAATAAAAGGATAGAGAGCAAGCCCAGCTTTCTTATGGTCTAACCCTCTTTGAGCATTATATAGATGGGTTACATGATTTGAAGGATATTTCATTGCATCTTTAAAGCTAGCCATTGAATGGCCAAAAGATACTTTTACTTTATTTTGATTAAGTATTTGTATTATTTCATCAATTCCTTCAAGCTCAGGGGCAACTGTCATTACTTTAACTAGTGGTCTGCCATTAACCTTGTACGATAATATCTTTTCAAGATACTCTTTATCTGGATTACATATACTATCTAAAGGAAGCCCTCCTTTCTTTTCCACATTAATAAAAGGACCTTCAAAATATACGCCTGCAACGTATTCAGATAGTGTTGATAAATCTAGATGCCCCTTCATCCTTTCTAGGAAATTAATTGATGCGCATGAAGCTAAAGCAAAGGTAGTAATACCTTTACTTTCCAAAAAAGAAACCATAGCTGATAAATTATCTTTACTGATATTTAAATCTGAGCCAAAGCCTCCAGCACCATGTATGTGCATATCTATCATTCCAGGAGCTAGATACATTTCCTTTGCGTCAATTACATCACCTTGGACTTCTCCATTAATATCCATGATTATTCCATCAACCACATATAGAGAGGATTTTTCAATAATTTTATTACTTAAGACAATGTTAGCATTAATAATAGTATATTTATCCATATACCAATAATACCACAATATATCGTCGTAATTATCTCAAATAATTACGAAACCATATTCAATAAAA
>JAQYFM010000173.1 GCA_028723145.1 Spirochaetales bacterium
GAGAGCTGAGAAGGGTAGGCCTTAGCTTTATCTGTTAGTGATAACTTCTTTAATAGCTGATAAGCTCTTTCTTCAGCTTCGCTTTTATCTCTTTTTAAAACAGCAACTTGAGCTTCTGTAATATTTCTTAAGACTGAGAAATGTGGAAATAAATTAAAGTTTTGAAATACTAAACCAGTTTTTAAGCATATTTCTCTAGCTGTTTTAGCATTTGCATAAACACTCTTTTCGCCATCATCCTCAAATAATGGTTTATTGGAAAAATATAGAGAACCTCTATCAGCTTTTTCAAGCTGAGTAATAATTCTAAGTAGTGTTGATTTACCACTTCCTGATGGACCTAAAATAGATAATACATTTCCCTTTTTCAAAGAAAATGAAATGTCATTTAATACTTGTACATCTCCAAATGCTTTAGAGATATTTTTTGCTTTAATTAATATTTCATCCATTTTAATACCCTCAATCATAGTAATTCATTTTGTCTTCAACTATGTTAAAAAACTTTGATACAAGGTAGTTCATAACAAAGAAGAACACACCAGCAATAAAGATAGGCATGGTTGAGAACTCTCTTGAAGCCGCATTTTGTGCAGCTCTAAATAGCTCTGCAACACCAATTGTTTGTGCTAAAGCAGTATCCTTAACTAATGTAATAACTTCACCTGCTAAAGCAGGAAGAATAATTTTGAATACTTGTGGAAGTATTATATGGAAAAATGTATAAAGTTTATTAAAGCCTAATACTCTGCTAGCTTCATATTGTCCTTTATCTATTGCTTGTAGACCAGATCTATAGATTTCAGCAAAGTATGCAGCATAGTTAATTACGAATGCAATTATTACTGCAGTAAAACGGTCATATGAAACACCCAAGATATAATATGGAGCAAAGTAAACAAAGATTAACTGCAAGATAAGAGGTGTTCCTCTCATAATCTGGATATAGATGTTAACTAATGTTTTAACTGGCCATAACTTACTCATCCTTCCTTTAGCAACGATAAATCCTAACGGAAGTGCAAAAAGTAGTGTTAACGCAAAAATCTTAATATTCATGATGCTACCTTTAAGCATCAAAGATAGTAGTTTGGTCATATTTGCCCCTTTAAGTAAAAGAGGGACGATGCCGTCCCTCTAAATATGATAAAGTTTTTCTTACTTTCCGACAACTGTGATATCAGCACCAAACCACTTTGTTGCAATAGTAGCAAGAGTACCATCTTTTGCCATATCGTTAAGAGCGTTTTGTACAGCATCACGAAGAGCTACATCACCTTTTCTGAATCCAATACCATACTCTTCTGCAACAAGTGATTCTGAGATAATTCTAAAATCCTTTCCTGAACGATTAATGTTGTCGTTAGCAACAAGAAGATCCATTACAACAGCATCAACACCTCCAATTTCAAGGTCCATTAATGCAGTTAAGTTATCCTTAAATTCAACAACTGACTTTAATGATTCTTCAAAGCCTTCTGTATCAGCAATAGCATCTTGAGCAGATGAACCAGCCTGTACACCTACGTTTTTACCCTTTAAATCAGCTAATGTATTTACAGGAGATGAAGACTTTACAACACAAACCTGTGCATTCTTTACATAAGGATCACTGAAGGTTAGGTTATTTAATCTTTCTGGTGTAATTGTAAAACCATTCCAAATGCAGTCAATATTGTAAGTAGCTAACTCCTGTTCCTTTGCAGCCCAGTCGATTGGTTGACAAACAAGCTTAACATTCAGTCTTGAACATACTTCTTTAGCACAGTCGATATCAAAACCTACGATTTCACCATTTTCATCTCTATATCCCATTGGTGGGAATGAGTCATCAAGACCAAGAATGAATTCTCCCTTGTCCTGGATTTTCTTTAATGAGAGATCTTCACTAGCACTTTCTTTAGTACCTTGAGCAAAGAGTGAAAGTGATACTAGAGCAATTAGTAATACAGTTAATAGTTTTTTCATATTTCCTCCAAAATGGTTTCATTTTAATAATTTCGTGAATAAAAATAGCATAAATATACATTATAGTGAATATGATAATTAATCTTATTTAGAATATTCACTTTTTTTAGTTCAAGTATTATATTTAGGGAAGATTAATTCATAGGAGACACAAAAATGAAGAAATGGGTTTGTCCAGTTTGTGGTTATGTACATGAAGGTGATTTTCCACCAGAATTTTGCCCACAGTGCAAGGTTCCAGGTAGCAAGTTTACAGAGCAGAAGGCTGAAAAAGTATGGGCTGCTGAGCACGTTGTAGGTGTTGGTAAGCAGTTTGGTGCTGATGTTCCTGAAGAAGTTAAAGCAGAAATCATTGCTGGTCTCAAAGCTAACTTCGAAGGTGAATGCACAGAAGTAGGTATGTATCTTGCAATGGCAAGAGTTGCACATAGAGAAGGCTATCCTGAAATTGGTATGTACTGGGAGAAGGCTGGTCTTGAAGAAGCAGAACATGCTGCTAAGTTTGCTGAGCTTCTCGGTGAAGTTGTAACAGACAGCACAAAGAAGAACCTCGAGATGAGAGTTGATGCTGAAAATGGTGCAACAAAGGGTAAGTTTGAACTTGCAAAGCTTGCTAAGCAGTATAATCTCGATGCAATTCATGACACAGTTCATGAAATGGCTCGTGATGAAGCTAGACATGGTAAGGCTTTTGAAGGACTTCTTAACAGATACTTCAAATAAGAGTTATTTTAATTTTTATGGGGCGTAGCATTTGTTACGCTCTTTTTTATCACCTTGAAATCTTTTATAATTTGTATATGAATGAAAAAGAAATAAAAAAAGTTATCAAGTTTAAAAAAGAATCATTAGCATGTTTAATTAACAATTTAGGTGAAAATCATCCCGAGGCTATTAATACTGAGTATGAATTGGCAAAAATTTATATCGATAATGATGATTATAAAAATGCTTATAAACATTTAAAGAATGTTCAATTTCATTTAAAAAACAATAAAAGTAAGGTTTACATTAATATTAAAGAATCCTTTGATTACAATTTCTTTCTTGTTTGTCATTTCCTTAAAAAATTTGAAGAAATATGTAATAATGCTTTTTCCTTTTTAAAACGTATTTCCGATTTAGATTATTATGATGATGATATGATTTTTATCATTAATATCATTGCTCAATCATATTATCATTGTGATAAGGAAGATCTTAGTAGAAGTCTTTATAAGATGATTTATAACTATGTTGATGCAAATTATGATACTTTCCCTGTACCAAAATTTGTTCCTCTTACTGTAATTAACTACGTAGGCTTTTTAAATAGTCAAAATGAGGTTGAAGAGGCACAAGCAATATTAGCTTCTTGGAGGGACAGTATTGATGATCTTATTGCAGAGAACTTTGATGATGATGAAAGTGATGAATATCCACCTGTTAATGCTCCTCTAGTAGATTTACTTACAAATAGACTTTTTTGTGATTATGTTAGCAGCTTACTTGACGGGGATATCTATTTTGAATTCTTTGAAATATTTGGTAGTGATGATTTTCAGAATTTTTTACATGATTTTTTTGATGAAAATCTGATAGAAGAGATTCCAACTGAAGATAAGCATTTAGATTTTCCAAAGAAATTTTAACTTTATCTATAACAAATATTATTTTTGTTCTATTATCCCATCTCATGGATAGTCAGATAATAGGACAATTTTTAGCTTTATTTACGGCACTTTGCTGGGCCCTCAATTCAATGACTTATAATATTCTTGGGAAGAGTATTAAAAGTACAACACTAGCACATGCAAGAAGTCTAATTGCAGTTCCTATTGTTTTTATTTTAATGCTGGCAACTGAGGGTTTAGAAATATTATCAATAAGTAGTCAAACATTATTTGCTTTAGTTTTTTCTGGTGTAACTGGATATTTTATTACAGATGTTTTGATGTTTTACTCATATGTTTCTCTTGGAGCTAGAGAAGCGTTAGTAATATTAAATTTCTCCCCAGTTGTCTCTTCTATTCTCTCAAATATATTCTTTGATGAAGTTTTATCACTAAGACAATGGTGTGCTATTTTATTAATTATTATGGGAATCATAATAATGGTACTCGATGAAATAGTACAAAATAGGGGAAATAGAGATAGAAGCAAACTAGTTAAAGGTATAATTTGTGCAGTATTAGGTGCTATTTTCCAATCTATTTCATATATAGCAGCTAGATATGCCTTAAATGATATTGGACCTATTTCAACTAACTTTTTAAGAAACTTTTCAGGATTAATTTGTTTTATAGTTTTATCTTTTTTACCTAAATCAACATTCAAAAGTGATGTACGTTTTGTAAAAGATAAAAAGAAATTTAGGCAACTTTTATTTGCTGTTGTTACAGGTCCTGTTCTTGGAATGAGCTTTCAGATGTTAGCTCTTAGATTAGCACCGGTTGGGATAGTT
>JAQYFM010000174.1 GCA_028723145.1 Spirochaetales bacterium
AAGATGAAGATTGATTTTGATAGAGGTCAGCTTTCTCTTGCTGTTATGTTCAACCTTTTCTAAGTTGAAACTTTATTATAAAATAGGAGAGTCTTCGGACTCTTCTTTTTTTTGGGAGGTGTTATGGCCGGTCGAGGTTTATTCGGATCAATTATCTCAGTTATCTGTCTTTCTATAGTTGTTTTCTTTGTTATTTACTTATTTGCACCAGAAGCTAGCCAACAGTTTTTTGGAACCTCTATTCGAGATTCTGATGTAAAAAATAGTAGTCAAGAAATAATTGATGCGGCAGTATCATCAGGAGAATTTACTCAAGAACAATTAGATAAATTACAGGATTATTTAAAGAGTGGTAAAGCCAAAAATACATTAGTTAAAATTGGTAAAATTACTTCTCAAGGTGCTGTTGAGTTTGTAAACACAATTAAGGACTCTCTATGAAAGTTACTTTCCTAGGAACTGGAACAAGCCATGGAATTCCTGTTATAGGATGCCACTGTCCTGTATGTGAAAGTAAAGATGTGAAAGATAAAAGATATAGGTCTTCAATAGCACTTGAAAAGAATGGTAAACGATTAGTTATTGATACGGGATATGAATTTCGTCTTCAAATGCTAAGAGCAAAGTTTGATACTCTTGATGGTGTATTATATACTCACTCTCATGCTGATCATTTATCAGGAATAGATGATTTAAGAGTATTTGCATATAACAATAATTTCCCTATATATGGAAATGCATCAACTATTAATTTTATTAAAAGTCACTACTCATATGCCTTTCAAGGGCCCCAGTTCCCTGGAATTCCTCACTTTGAAGCACATACATTACAGCCATATAAGAGTGTTGATATTAGTGGCTTTAAGGTTCTTCCTGTTGCTGTTGAACATGGAAGAATGACTAAAATGGAAATTTTAGGCTATAGAATTGATGATAATTTTGCATATGTAACAGATGTCTCCAACATGCCAGAAACAACTTATGATGCATTAAATGGTGTTGAAACACTAGTTATTGGAGCATTAAGAAAGAAGCCTCATGGAGCCCATTTTTCTTTTTCAGATGCTTATAATGCAGCAAAACGAATTGGTGCTAAAAATATATATTTTACTCATATAAATCATGAAACATCCTATAGTGAGATTAATAGTCTTTATAGTGATGCTAAAAGCGCATATGATATGCTTGAACTAGAAGTATAAGGAGATAAGATGGATTCTTTATTTACTCAAGTAGAACTTGACCAGGAGCTACTTAAGCTACAGCAAAAAAAGAGTGAAGTTGTAAAAAAAGTAGAGAAAACAGAAATTGATGATAAACCTTTTGATAAAAAACTTTATATCGTTGATGGATATTCTCTAATTTATAGATCCTACTTTGCATTCATTAATCGTCCTCTTACCGATAAGGAAGGTAATAACGTATCATCTTTCTTTGGCTTTTTTAACACAATATTTATGCTTTTAAAGGAGTATGAATTTGACTATTTTGTAATAGCATTTGATGCTAATGGGCCTACATTTCGTCATGAAATGTATCCAGAATATAAAGCAAATAGAGATAAGACTCCAGATGATTTACACGCTCAAATTCCTATAATTCTAGAAACTTTAAAGAAGATGAATATTCCAACAATTAGTAAAGTTGGATATGAAGCTGATGACTTAATTGCAACATTAGCTGTTAATGCCACAAGACTTGGAATTGATACTGTAATGGTTACTGCTGATAAGGATTTGTTACAGCTTATTAACAACCATGTTAAGGCATTGCGACCACCTAAAAAAGGTCAGCCAAAGTATGAACTTTTTGGAAAGGATGAGGTAATTGAAGCTTATTCAGTTAAGCCTGAACAGATAATTGATTACTTATCTTTACTAGGGGACAGTGCTGATAATGTTCCTGGGGTGAAGGGTATTGGAGAAAAGACAGCTGTAAAGCTTTTAGAAGAATATAATTCTATTGAAGGTATTTATCGTCACCTAGATTCTCTTGCAAAGGGCTTAAGAGGTAAGCTTGAACAAGGTAAAGAGAGTGCTATGCTTTCAAAGACATTGGTTACTTTAGATTCTAGTGTATTTACTCTTGAAACCTTTGATAGCCCAGAATTCTTAACTTCTACAATAAACTATGGTGCAGGCGTTGAGGACTTCGTTGCTAGAAATTGTAATAATCTTGCAAAAACTGCTTTAGCTCTTTCTGGTGGTGGAAGAAAGATCATGGAGGAAGCGGTAAAAAAGAATGAGGAAAAAACAACTCAAACTGCCCCTCAAGAGTATTTAGGAGTTGGTTCTTATACTCTCTTAACTGATATTAAGGTTGTTAGAGCATATTTTGAAAGTGCAAAAAGAAGTGGTGGAGTTATTGCTTTTGATACTGAGACAACTAGTACTGAAATTAAGGATGCTAAATTTGTAGGCTTTAGTTTTTCTTATGAAATGAAAAAGGCTTTCTATTGTCCATTAATTTCTCAGCAAAAGGAATATCTTAAGCTTGATGATGTAATTACTCTTTTTAATGATTATTTTTCTACAGGGTTACTTAAGGTTGTAGGACAAAATATCAAGTATGATATAGAGCTTTTAGCTAAATATGGAGTCAAAATAAAAGATGTACATTTTGATACCATGATTGCAGCTTGGTTAATTGACTCAAATTCAGCTCAATATAGCTTAGACGATTTGGCTTCAAAATACTTGGCTTATGATACCATCCACTTTGATGATATTGTCAAAAAGGGTGAAGATTTTTCATATGTTGATTTAGATAATGCACTCTCATATTCTGCTGAGGATTCTGATTTAACATATAGACTTTATAAATATTTCGATACTCTTTTAGTTGAGAAAGATTTAAAGAAAGTATTTGAAGAATATGAGCTTCCTCTAATTGATGTATTAGTTGATATGGAAAAAGAAGGTGTTTTGCTTGATAAGGAATTCATGGCTCAGCTTGATGAAAGACTTAGTAAAAAGCTTGATGAATTAACAGCTCAAATACACTCCTTAGCAGGTCATGATTTTAATATCAATTCATCCATTCAGCTTTCTAAAGTATTATTTGAAGAAAGAGGATTAGAGGCAGTTAAGAAAACTCAAAGAGGATTTTCAACTGATACTGCAACATTAGAAGCATTAAAAGGTAAGGATCCAATTATTGATTTACTTTTAGAGTACAGAGTAGGAGCAAAGCTATTATCTACATATGTTGATGCACTTCCACTGCTTTGTGATGAAAATAATAGAATTCACACATCATATTTGCAAACCGGTACTGCTACAGGTAGACTTTCTAGTAGAAATCCTAACTTACAAAATATTCCAATTCGAACAGATGATGGAAGATTAATTCGAAGTGCTTTTGTTTCTAAGGAGGGAACTCTTTTCCTTTCTGCGGACTATTCACAAATTGAACTTGTTATGCTTGCTCATATCAGTGGTGATGAAGAGTTATCTAAAGCTTTTAATGAGGGCATAGATGTTCATAGATACACCGCATCCTTAATCTTTTCAAAGAATGTAGATGAAATAACTACAAACGAGAGAAGAATTGCAAAGACCATTAACTTTGGAATTATGTATGGAATGTCACCATTTAGACTTTCAAATGAGCTTGGTATTTCTCGCTCTGATGCTAAAGAGTTTATCGAACGTTATTTTGAACGCTACTGTGGGGTAAAAACCTTTGTTGATAGCGTTGTTGCTGACTGCGAAAAGAATGGTTATGTAAAAACTATGGGCGGTCACATTAGAGCAGTTAGTCAAATTAATAGTAGAAATAAAAATGAAAAGAGTGCTGCAGAACGTGTTGCTGTTAATACAGTAATCCAGGGGAGTGCTGCAGAATTAGTTAAAAAAGCTATGATTGCAATTTCTTCTGATTTATCTACAAAAGGATTAAAATCTAAGATATTACTTCAGGTTCATGATGAAATTATTCTTGAAGTTTATGATAATGAATTAGATGTTGTTAAAGAGATTGTTAGAAGCAGAATGGAAAATGCTGAAAAACTAAATGTACCACTTAAAGCGGGAATTGAGGTTTCAAAGCGTTGGGGAGACATGCACTAATGGTAGTTGGAGTTGTTGGAAAGAGCTGTAGCGGTAAGGATGAGGCAGTAAAATTCTTAGTAAACGAAGGATTTTATGAAATTAATGTTGATAAGCTTGGACATGAAGCTTTGAAGCAAAAGGTTGATGAATTAGTTTCATCCTTTGGCTCTACCATATTAAAGGATGGAGAAGTTGATAGAAAAATCTTAGGACCTATAGTTTTTTCAGATCCTGAAAAATTAAAGATTTTAAATTCTATAACTCATCCTTGGATGTGTGAAGAAACAGAAAGGCTTACAAAGGAGCATAAAAATTGTGTTATTAATGCAGCCCTCCTTGAGTCTATGGGGCTTGTGAGACTTTGCGATGAGGTCTTATACGTATTTGCACCTCTAGAGATGAGACTTGAAAGAGCATTAAAAAGAGATGGAATTACTGAAGAAAATTTCTTAGCTAGAAATAGAAATCAAAAGGAAATTGGGCTTAGTCTACTTGAAAGTGGCAAAAGAGTTATTACAATAATTAATGACCAAGATAAAGAATATCTTTATCGACAACTATCATTATATTGTGATAGACTTAAAAGTAGAGGTTATATAAATGGGTAAGTCTTCTCGTATAGTATTGTTGACAATTACTTCTGTTTTGGCAATCTTTGTTTTTGCCGCTATGTGGGTCGTTAAGCCATCAGAAGAAGGCAGTGTGCTTTCAGCTGCAAGAGAAAGGCAGAGTACCCCTTTAGTAAGTGTTTCTGAGCCTCTTAAGACAGATGTAAAAGCTCTTTCAGAAGAAGAGGAATTTGAATTAAAAGTTCGTAATCTTTTAACTGAAGATCCTGAATTTATTGATAAGCTTACAAATAGTATTAAGGCTTCATTACTTGAGGATGAAGAGTTTGTAAAGCAAATTGAATCTAAAGTTGATGATGTTGTCCTTTCTAGAGTTGATGACAGAGTTAAATACTATGTTTCAATTTATGAGAGCGAGTTAAATTCTTTATTAGAATCATATAAGAATGAGATTACTACTAATGTTGATAGTAAACTTGAAAGCTCTCTTGAAATTAATTCATTAGTTGATAGATTAATTGAACCTGTAACTGTTGCCGTATATAAAGATTTTGCAGCAAAAGAAGGCTTTGACATCGATACTGTTACTTCTATTGTTCTTGATAAGATTTCAAGCGATAAGGATTTGCTAACTCAAGACGTATTAAAGATTGTTTATGAAGAAATCGATGCTGCATTAAGTGAAGTCGATGAAAGAAATACTGAAATCTTAAATGATGTTAAAGCACTACTTGAGAGCCAAAAGGCAAGTGTTGACGAAGACTCTGTTAGAGCAATTGTTAATGAAGTAGTTTCTGCTAAGCAAGAAGAAATAGTAGTTGATGTTGTTGAAAGAGTATTAGCTAATATCGATTCCCTTGTAAATGATAAGGTTCAAAACTATGTTGATCAGAAAGTTCCTGAAGTTCCTGTAATTGTTACAGATCCAATTGTAAAAGCTCCAAAACTAGAGAATATGGCAGTAAGTGAAGCTGAATTTGTATCGGTAAGAGCAAGTGCAAGAGAAGAAGCAATAAAGAATGTTTTGAAAAATCTTAAATAATTAAATAGCAGGTCTTAATCGACCTGCTTATCTTTTTTAGGGTACTTTCTACTTTCTCCTTCTGGAGTTGTAAAGTAATAGTATTTTTCATCCTCAGCTACAAAATGATTTTCAGTAAGAACAATTTTGCCTCCTCCTTCTGGTAAATCAAGCGTGTACTGAGGCATCGCAAGTCCTGAAAGACGTTTTCTAAGTTCTTTATCAAGTAAGATTCCATCTTTTATATCTACTCTAAGGTGTGATGTCCCCTGTACAAGATCGCCTTGGAATAAGTAGTAAGGCTTTATTCTATTGTATAGTAGCTTATTACAAAGCTCTTCAAGGGTAGAAACATCATCATTTACACCTTTAAGCAACACTGTTTGGTTAAAGGCTGGAATAGAGAGTGAAAGAAATTTATTTACTGCTTCAATAGACTCATTAGTTAATTCTCTTGGATGATTAAAATGTGTAAGAAGCATAAATGGAGCACCATAGTTATACTTATTTATAGTTTCCATTACTTCATCTGTAAAGCGTTCAGGAAATGTTACAACTGCACGAGTGCAGAGGCGAAGTATAATATCAGGTCTTACCTCTTTTAGTTTCTTAAAAAGATAGTCAAGGCGTGAAAGTGGGAGAGTGAATAAATCCCCACCTGTAAGAAGGAGCTCTTTTATTTCACTATGCTTTGATAAGTATTTTGCGGCTTCATCAATTTCCTTTTCGCTAATTGGTCCTGAATCTAAACCTGTAAAACGTCTTCTAAAGCAGTGTCTACAATAGGTAAAGCATCTATCTGTTGTTAAGAGAGCTGCTCTATTTGTATATCTATGGATAAGTCTAGTTGTTACAGAGTTCTTCACTTCTTTAAGGGGATCAATTGATGCATCATTTACACATTCAAGACAAGATGGAACTACTTGTCTTCGAATTGGATCGTCCTCTTTATTTTCGATAAGTGAGAAGTAGTAGTCACTTATTTTAAGTGGAAGTGATGAAGGTGAATTAAACCAAGCTTCTTCATCCGCCTTCAAATTAAGTTTGCTTATTAAGTCCTCTTTAGTCAAAATCATAACAATTGTTGTAAAATTTTTTTAAGATCAATGCAAGTAGAACAATTTCTTTGCTATAATGGCTCTATCAAATATGTAACCAAGGGGGTAATATGAGCAAAAAAAAGAGTTTAAAAGGCTACTATCTTACAACGTTCTTAATTGGACTTGGCTTTTTTACGATGGGTTTGATGGATCCTTTATATGATACCTATGTTCCTATTTTTTTAGGAAAATATATATCATCTAATTCCTTAATTGGTACTATCATGACTCTTGATAACGTACTAGCAATTTTCTTAATACCTATCTTTTCAGCTTTCAGTGATAGAATTGATACAAAAATTGGAAGAAGAATGCCATTTATCATTACCCTTCTTCCACTAGCAGCTTTAGCATTTGGATTAATTCCTATTTCTGCTCTTTCATCTCTTTGGGCATTAGTACTATTAATCTTTGTACTAAATCTTGCAAAACAGGCTGTAAGGGGTCCTGTAGTTGCTCTTATGCCTGATATGGTACCAGGAGACTTAAGAAGTGAAGCTAATGGTGTTATTAATACAATGGGTGGAATAGCAACAATCTTAGGAACAATTTTACTTGCACGACTTATGAATGTTAAAGTAACTCTTCCAAAGTTCGGTGTTGTTGATAACGTACTTGCTTTCCCTGTTGCTTCTATTTTTGTAATTATTGCTGTTGTTCTTCTTTTTATCTTTGTTAAGGAGAAAAAAAGTACAGTTAGACCAGATGATAAAGAGGAAGAAGAGAAGAGGGAACCAATCCTTAAGAGTTTAAAGGTTGTATTAGGTGAAAAGAATAAATCTGCACTTTACATCTTAATTAGCTTACTTTGTTGGTTTATTGCATACCAAGGTGTACTTCCATTTGTTGGAAAATACTCAGTTGAAGTTTTAGGAACTTCATCTGGAACTGCATCATTAGCTGCAGGTATGGTTGGTATTGCTTATGCTATTTTTGCTATCCCATCTGGAAAGTTTGCTCATAAGCATGGTAGAAAGAAGACAATTAGAGGTGCATTAATTTGCTTAGTTACAGTATTAATTTTAGTATTCTTACATGGTGTATTACTAAAAAGCTTACCACCAACTGTTAAGCTTCTTACTTTCTGGGCATTACTTTTCTGCTTTGGTATCTTCTGGGTTACAATTGTTACAAACTCATTCCCAATGCTTTGGCAGATGTCTACATTTAGTACTGTAGGTATTTATACAGGACTTTACTACTTCTTCTCTCAAGCTGCTTCAATTATTTCACCTCCTCTTTCTGGTGCATGTATTGACATCTTTGGATATCCTAGCTTATTTATCTATGCGGCAATCTTTATGACTATAGCATTTATTACAATGAGTAAGGTTGACCGTGGAGAACCAGAAGACGGTGAATAAAAAAATATTAGGACACATAGCAGCACTCCTATGTGCTATAATTTGGGGAACGACCTTTATTTCAACAAAGGTCGTTCTTTTGTACTTCACACCTATTGAGATTTTGGTAATTCGTTTCTTAATGGGGTATATTTTACTTTGGATAATAAAACCTAAGAGGGTAGAACTAAAAGGACTTAAGTGGGAATTAAATGCGTTTTGTGCAGGAATATTTGGTATAGCTCTGTATTACTTAGCTGAGAACTATGCGCTTGAATATACTAGTGCTGGAAATGTATCTTTAATTGTTTCTACAGCTCCATTTTTCATTGCTTTAACATTTAGACTATTAAAGGAATCAGAGGAAAAGCTAACACTAAATTTCTTTTTAGGTTTTGTTCTTGCAATTGTTGGAATTGCATTAATGAACTATAAGGAAGGTTCCTTTTCCTTTGATACCTATGGATTTTTGCTTGCCTTACTCGGAGCTATCTTGTGGGGTTTTTATTCTGTATTTATAAAAAGAGCGAGTAAGGATTGTAGTGACACAATTATTCTTACAAGAAGAACCTTCTTCTATGGTTTAATTGTATTAATTCCAATTTCTTTAATACTTGGTTTTGATGTGCAAGTTAAAGATTTTTCGTCTTTAGATGTATTGTTAAATATTTTATATCTTGGCCTTGGAGCTTCTGCAATTTGCTTTGCAGTTTGGAACTATGCAATAAAGGCTCTTGGAGCGCTTGTTAGTGGAGTATATATATACTTAGTTCCTGCCATCACAGTAGTATTTTCATACTTTTTCTTAAATGAAGGTTTAACCTTAAATATGATTGCAGGAACTGTTTTAGTAATAATTGGCTTAGTGATCTCAGAAAAATAGATCACTAAGTGAATCATAAATTGCTTTAGCTGAAGGTGGACATCCTTTTACGTTAATCTTGGCACATGAAGTACACTTGCCAACACCAATATTTGTTTCTTTATCCTTCCAACCTTGTCCTATTGCAATCTTGCTTTCCAGTTTATTAATTAAGCCATCCTCTTTTAAACGTTTTAAGGCATGCATTAAGGAAGCATAGCAAGCTGAACAAGCATCCTTAGCATCTGCATATTTGCTTAAGCTTCTGCAAGCTCCAGTTGGAAGAGGCATTGATACATTTTCTGGCTTTTGCAGTACCTGGATATTAGCATTACTAATATCTGTTGAACCAACACCATAGCTCTCTGCTAGTGGGATATATTCAATATCTTCTTTATCATAACCAAGTAAAGAGGCTGCATAGGTATCAATTAATACTGGATCCTTACCCATAATAAGACGATTAGTTACTACAGGGTTTCCGCCTTCTTCAAAATCTAAATCACCACAGATAGAATCAACAATAATAAGGTTTGGTTTTATTGCTGCATTGAGAGCTGCAATTGGCTTCATTAAGCCCCAAGTATGAAATTGTCTTTTTGATCTATCTGATAATAGACCTTTTTGATTTTTTAAAGCACAGGTAATTAAGGTTTGACAATGTCCCTTTAATACAGGCAGAGAAATTAAGTAGTCGAGTGCTAAAGCAGTTTTAGAAATCTCCATTGTAAGACCTTTAACACTTACTTTTTCATAGCTATCCTTCTTAACATCAACAAGTGGAACATTAAAGCTTTTATAGTTGTTTACTCTAAATGCTCTCTCTGTTGAGTCCCCAACCCATGAGGATTCAATAATAATTATGTTAAAGTATCCTTTATCATTTAAGTATGAGATTAATTCTTTAATTATCTCATTATGAGTTGTAGCACCTGTTTCAGGAGTTGTAGCAACAACAAGATTTGGCTTTATGCCAATTTTAGCATTCTTGTTTGGAATCTCATTTTCAATATCTAAATTATCTAAAAGCTCACGTGTAGCTTTTTCAATTGTTTTTGAATAAGTTACAAAAATATCTTTTTCTTTCATACTAATTTAAAAGCGGCTCTAAAATGGAGCCGCTGTATGTTAATTATTTGTTTACCCTTTCAAGGTATTCTTTTGTTTCTGTGTTAACGCGGATCTTTTCACCCTGCTTGATGAAAATTGGTACTCTAACCTTGAGACCTGTTTCAGTTGTTACATACTTTGTAGCACCCTGAACTGTATCGCCCTTAACAGCTTCTTCAGCTTCAGCAACTGTGAATACGATTTTTGCTGGGATTATGATATCAAGAACCTGATCTTCCCAGAAAGTTGCGCGATAAGTCTCACCTTCTTTCATGAAGTACTCGTAATCAGGGAAAGATGCCATAGGAACTTCAATCTGATCGAAAGATTCAACGTTCATGAAAGCAAAGTTTGTTCCATCATTGTAAAGATACTGTAAATCCTTATCTTCTACTGTGATGTCCTCTGCGTTATCCTGAGACTTCATAGTCTCTGCGAGAACCTGACCTGTGCTTGGGCTCTTGAGCTTTAAGCGAACGAATGCAGAACCCTTACCTGGGTTAACGAATTCGCGATCGATACAAACAAAAGGCTGACCTTTGATCAAAAGTGCAGTACCCTTATCAATCTGACCTGCTTTAATCATTATTATACCTCAAATATTAGTTTATTTTCTTATTGCTTTTTGACTTATAGTCCGTCATGTATCATATCAGAAAGAGGAAATAAAAGTAAAGGTGTTATTTCGGCTTTTCCCAAAATGCACATTAATAGTCGATCAAGTCCAATGGCAACACCACTTGATTTAGGGATATTTAAATCATAAAAACTTGAATCAATCTTAGGAATTGGTAGATTATTAACGCTTCTTTGATTAACTAAGCGTTCATATTCTTTCAAATAATAGGCTTTAGTTATCTCTTTTGAGGTTTCTTCTTTATAACAGTTAGCAACCTCAGTCTTATTGATATACATTTCCCAACGATGTCTATAAGGTCTATCTATATATTTTTCTGCAAGACAATCTATTTGGTATGGATAGTCAGTTAATACAACAGGCTTTTCCGTTGGAAGAGAAGGCTCTACAAAGTTGATAAAAATTCTATTAAACGTATCATCCCACTCTTCGTTTGGTGGAACATAGAGACCTAACTTCTCAGCTGCTTGCTTTAAGCTTTCATATTCTTGTAAGGCGTCAAGGTCAAGTCCTGCATACTTTTTTATAGCATCATTAACACTCATTTTAATAAATGGTGGAAGAGCATAACTAGGAGTCGTTGGCCTTTTAATTGCTTTTAATAGATCTTCTGTTAAGGCAATTGAATCATTTTCGTCATAACCTAAGGTATAGTATTCGAGCATTGAAAACTCAGGATTATGAATTTCTCCTAGCTGTTCACTATTTCTAAAGCAACTAGAAATTTGATAGATAGAAGGAAAGCCATTTGCAAGTAGGCGCTTCATATATACTTCAGGTGATGGAATTAGATATAAATCAAGGTTTCCAGCAAATTCATTTATAAACTTTGTTTCAAAGTTTTGAATCGTTGGTTCTGGAATTAAATCAGGGGATAGGGTAGGAGTAAAAACCTCAAGATAATCCTTTGAATCAAAGAATTCTCTGATGGCTTTATACATTATATTTCGCTCTTTTTGGCTTTCGATATCAAACATGAGATTATATTACCTTCCTTGTGTAGATTTTATCAACAGGCTATAATGATTTGCTATGGATGCCTATACGACAAATGAACCAATTTATGCATTAGCAACAGCTTATGCACCATCCGCAATTGCAATTGTAAGGCTTAGTGGTGATGGTGTTATTGATTTGCTTTCCAGTGTATTTGATCGACCTGAAAAATTAAAAAGAGCAAAAACAAATACTCTTGTTTATGGGAATTTAATTGATAAACAAAATAGTATTGTTGATGAAGTATTGGTAGCTGTTTTTAAAAAAGGCCATGGATATACAGGAGAAGAAGCATTAGAGATTAATGCTCATGGTTCATTAACTGGATTAAAACGTATTTTCCTCTTACTTGAATCAATCGGAATTAGACAAGCTAAAAGAGGTGAATTCACCTTTAGAGCATTCATGCATGGTAGACTTGATTTAACTCAAGCGGAAGCTGTTGAAGAGCTAATTTCCTCTAAGAGTATTAGAGGTCAAGAGGCTGCTCTTGAGCGTCTAGAAGGTGGACTTAAAAATCGACTTTTAGCTATAAAAAATAAACTTATAAACATACTTGCTTCTTTAGAGGTTCAATTAGATTATGCTGAGGATGAAATCTTAGAAGATTGGATAATGCCAAAAGCTGAGATCAATGAAATAATTAGTAATCTTGATGAGATTGTTAAAACCTACAGTGCTGGAACTATATACCGTGAAGGTGCAAAAATCGTACTAGCTGGTGCTGCTAATGCAGGAAAGAGTTCACTCTTTAATTTGCTTACTAAAGAAAATAGAGCAATTGTTTCTCCAATTGCAGGTACAACTCGTGATTACATTGAATCCTTTACAACTATCCACGATATTCCTGTACGTCTCTTTGATACTGCAGGACTAAGAGATAGTGATGATTTAATTGAAAGTGAAGGTATTAAGAGAAGTGAAAAGCTAATTAATGAAGCCGATTTAGTTCTTCTTCTACTTGCTCCAGGAGAAAAGGAAGAGATAACTTGGAAGACTAAAACTATCGTTGTAAAAACTAAAAGTGACTTAGAAAAAGGTGAAGGCTTAGCTATTTCAACTGTTAATGGAGAGGGAATTTCCCTTTTATTAGATTCAATTTATCAAGAGCTTTCTTCTAAGAGCAGTGAAAGTGAATTAGGTGCTATTTCGATTGATAGTGAAAGACAAAGAGACGGTTTAGTTAGACTTGTTGAAATGCTGAAATTTATACTATCAAATGAAAATGAAAGTGTTGATATCCTTGCTTTATTCTTCCAAAGTGCTCTATCCATTCTTGGGGAAATTACAGGAGAGGTTACAAACGAAGAGTTACTTGATACACTCTTTTCAAATTTCTGTTTAGGTAAATAATATGAGAGATTACGATATAATTGTTATTGGCGGCGGACATGCCGGGATTGAAGCTGCGAGTGCAGCTGCTAGACAGGGCTTTGACACCCTTATGATTACTCAGTCCTTAGATGCAATTGGACGCCTTTCTTGTAATCCTGCTATTGGCGGATTAGCAAAAGGTAACTTGGTTCGTGAAATAGACGCCCTTGGTGGTTTAATGGGGCATCTAATTGATGATACTTTTATCCAGTTTAGAATTTTAAATAAGAGAAGAGGACCTGCGGTGCAAGCACCTCGTGCTCAGGCTGATAAATTTTCATATTCACGTCTTGCTAAGGAGACTCTTGAAAAAACAGACCATCTTTCTCTGTTTATGGATACAGTCACTGATTTACTCATCGAAGATAATAAATGTATTGGTGTTGTAACAGAAAGAGGTTGGCATATATCTTCACGTGCAGTTGTACTTACAACCGGTACCTTCATGAATGGAAGAATCTTCATTGGTGAATACGATGCTCCTTGTGGTCGTCTTGGTGAGATGGCCGCAGTAGGCCTTGGTGATAACTTAAGAAAGCTTGGCTTTAACGTTGGTAGAATGAAGACAGGAACACCTGCAAGAGTTAGGAAATCATCTCTAGACTTTGATGAACTTGAAATTCAACCAGGAGATGAAGAGATTATCCCTTTCTCATTTGATAATGATGAAATTATTCGCTCCCAGTTACCATGTTATGTAACTTGGACTAATGACGAAACTCATAAAATAATTAGAGATAATATTCATCGTTCTCCTCTTTATGGAGGAAAAATTGTAGGAAAAGGACCTCGCTATTGTCCTTCAATTGAGGATAAGGTTGTAAGATTCCCAGAGCGTGAGAGACATCAAATATTTGTTGAACCAGAAGGTAATGGAACAGAGGAAATGTATTTAAATGGACTTTCTTCATCTCTTCCTGAAGAGGTTCAGCACAAGTTTATTAGAACTCTACCTGGCTTAAAACACTGTGAAATTATGCGTCCTGCATATGCCGTTGAGTATGACTACATCGATCCTACAGGTCTTTATCCATCTCTTGAGTCTAAGAGACTTGAAAACCTGTTTATTGCAGGCCAAACTAATGGAACCTCTGGTTATGAAGAAGCTGCTGCCCAGGGATTAATTGCAGGTATTAACGCAGCATTGAAGTTAAGAGGAGAAGATCCATTAATCTTAAAGCGTACAGAGGCATACATTGGTGTATTAATTGATGACCTTGTAACAAAGGGAACAAAAGAACCATATAGAATGTTTACTTCTCGTGCAGAGTATAGATTATCTTTACGCCATGATAATGCTGATATGAGGTTAACTCGTCTTGCATATGAGAAGCATAGTGTAAGTGATGAAAAGCTTGAAAGATTAAATGATAAAATTAATAAGATGGACTCTTTAAAGACATTAATAAAGTCTTATAAAGAGAGAGGTAAAAATGGCCTCGATCTATTAAAGGAACCTGAGGTTGATATCATTTATCTTGAAAGTAAAGTTCCAGCTATCAAGGAGTATTCTCTCTCTGTTAAGAGAGAAGTTGAGCTTGATATTAAGTATGCAGGGTACTTAAAAAGACAGGAAACCGAGGCATCTAAGTTTGATAAGAGTGAGAAAATATTAATTCCTGATGATATTAACTACGATTTAATTGATGGCCTTTCTAGCGAGTCTAGAGAAAAGTTTAAGGCTATTAAGCCTCAGAATGTCGGTCAGGCAATGAGAATTAGTGGTGTAAGAGTATCAGATGCAGCACTTTTGATGATGTATTTAAAAACAAGAGGTGAACATGGATCTACTAATTGAAGGTGCAAATAAATTAAAAATAGAGTTAACTCAAGATCAAATTGATAAGCTTGAAAAGTATATTAAGGAAATAGAGCTTTTTAATCCTGTTTATAAGCTTGTTGGCTATCAAGATAGATCAGAGTTAATTATTAAACATATTCTTGACTCTTTAGCAGGGATTAAGGAAATTGAAAAGATAAATAAAGGTGTTATTGCAGACCTTGGTTCCGGGGCAGGATTTCCTGGAATTGTACTGGCTATTATGCTCGACTCTCCTATTGTACTTATCGAGCGTATGAAGCGAAGAGTCGATTTTTTAAAAAATGTTATTTTAAGGTGTAACCTTACCAATGTTAAAATCATTGCAAAGGATGTGAGTGAGGTTGATGAAAAATTCGATACAATTACTTGTAGAGCTTTTCATCCTATATACGATATCATCCAGGATGTTGAGAGGCTATTGACAACAGACGGTGTGTTTGCAGCTTATAAAGGTAGAAAAAGCTACCTCCTTGCTGAGACTGAAAATCTTTCAGCTTGGAAACTCGATGTCATACCACTTCAAGTCCCATTTCTAGATGAACAACGCCACCTTGCTCTTATGAGGAAGAAAAACTGATATGGAAAAAAAGAAAAAAAAGATTTTTTCACTACTATTTTCACTAATAATGCTGCTCTTTGGGGCAGCATTAGCTGCTTCTAAGCACATTGGACTTTTTTCTAAGTTCCTTACTCCCTACTTAGATTATCTTTGCTTAACTAATTCGTCTTATTGTGTATATATACCAGCAGCTTTATTTATTTTCTTGGGAGTATTTTGTTTAGCCGTTAGAAGGAGAAAACCTTTTAGCTTGTTATTAGTTTTTTACATGATTTTCATGTATTACTCTCTTTTGGTTGCTTTTCATACTTTTAATGGAATTAATGTCCCAGCCTTTATTATTTCAAAAGTTAACCAACGACCTTCTTTGATAATAATATGTTTAGTTTTAGAAGTAATACTTTTCATGATTTTAATTGTGATAACTTCAGCATTAAATGCTCGTTATCAAAAAAAACATCCTAAGAAGGATAAGAAAAAAGAAGTTGTAAAGAAAGAAACAAATCAAGAAGAAAATACTAAAAACGTTGAAGAAAACACATATGATCCTTCAAGTCCAATTTCATTTCCAAAGGCACCAACACTTCCAAAGTTTTCAACATTTTCAAGTGATGATGCACCTAATAATGAAATAGTTGATGAGATAAAAAGTGAAGCAACTGTTGATCATATCTATGATTCTCCAACTGCATCTATTACGGCCTTTCAGAGTGCAAAAGAAAGAGTTGAGGAAAAGTGTAAAGAGGATGAGGTAGAAAGCTTTACTATCAAAAGACCAACAAGTCTTTTAGGCACAACCTTAGAGCGAATTAATAAAGATGAGGTAGAAAGTCAAATTGTAAATCAACGTCCGATTATTGGTTTTGAGGATAAAAAAGAGGAGACTAAAATTAGTAATGATCCATCTATTGCTCCTTCAAATCTTCCTCCAACACACCCTAGATATAGAATGTTTGAGGCGTTAAAAAAGAAAGATAACGCAACTGCTACAGCACCTGTTACTCCAAAGAATGAAGAAAAGGTAGATGAGGTAGTAATGAAAGAGTCCTTTGCACCTTCAAACCTTCCTCCAACTCATCCTCGATATCAGATGTTCCAAGCTCTTCATGAGTCTCGTGATACATCTTCAACCCCTTCTAGACCTTTTGTCTCTACTACTCAAGTTAAGCAGGAAAGTGGGGCGTCAAAAACAGAAATAGCAGCATCTCTCTCTGATGCTATTAGAATGCGTAAAAAGGCTGAAGATATTAAAGCTTTAGAAGCAGAAAAAGAAGAAAGAGAGCGTAATGAACAGCTTAAGAGAGAGGCTGAAGAGGAAGCTGAGAGATTAAAGGCAAAATTAATAGAAGAAGATCGTGCAAGACGTGAAAGCTTACTTAGAGAGCAATATAGAAAAGAAGCTGAAGCTAAAGTTAGAGCAGAGCTTGAAGCTCAAGGTATTTCCTTAAAAAAGGATGATGTTCATGAATTACCTCGTACAGATTCATACTATCAAAGTGCAAGTACTGCAAAAATGGTAGGTGGGGCTCAACTTGAGGATGCTAAAGAAGTAAAGAGTGAAGAAAACTCATCCCAAATTGAATTTAAAGTTGGTATTGGCGGGCTAGCTAGCAACAATGCTGGTGAAGAGGCTATATTAAATCGTCAAAAAAGAGGATACAATCCTCCAAACTCAGACCTTTTAAAGACCTATCCTCAAGCAAGTTATGAAATTGATGATGATACTAGAGCTTTAGGTGAGTTAATGTGCACTGTAATGCATGACTTTAGAGTAGATGTAACATTAATTAATATCATCAAGGGACCAACTGTTACTATGTTTGAATATGACTTAGCTCCAGGAATTATGGTCTCTAAGGTTACTTCACTGCAAAACAACATCAGTATGCGTATTGGAGGTAAACAAATAAGAATACTTGCTCCAGTACCAGGTAAGAGCGCTATTGGCATTGAGGTTCCAAATGAAAAGAGAGCTACTGTAGGCTTTAAAGAACTTTTAGATCCATTAAAAGAAAGTGGGTATAAAGTTCCAATGATTTTAGGCCGCAATATCTTAGGTGAGCCTATGATGCTAGATGTTGCTAAAACTCCACATCTATTGATTGCTGGTACTACTGGTTCTGGTAAGAGTGTATGTATTAATGGTTTAATTGTTTCCATTTTATACACAAAGAGTCCTAAGGAAGTAAGACTTATTATGGTTGACCCAAAGGTTGTAGAACTACAAGTTTACAATAGAATACCACACTTACTAACCCCTGTAATTACAGAACCAAAGAGAGTATTAAAGATGCTTTCATGGTTAGTTGATGAAATGGAAAGGCGATATAGAGTCTTTTCTCAAATTGGTACAAGAAACATCGAAGGTTTTAACCAAAGTGTTCATACTCTTGGTTATGCTACAGAGAAGATGCCATATATTGTATTAATCATGGATGAGTTTGCTGACCTTATGACTGTAATTGGAAAGGATATGGAGAGCTATGTTGCAAGACTAATGGCAAAGGCAAGAGCTGCAGGTATTCATGTCGTTATGGCAACCCAAAGACCTTCTAGTGAAGTTATTACAGGTACAATTAAGAATAATATTCCATCACGTATTTCATTTGCAGTATCTTCTGCAATGAACAGTAGAATTATTCTTGATGAATCAGGAGCTGAGAACCTCCTTGGTAGAGGTGATATGCTCTATCTTGCAAATGGCTCAAATGCATTAAGTCGTATTCAAGGTGCCTTCTTATCTGATGATGAAGTTGATAAGGTTGTTAGCTATGTTAAGTCGCAAGGTGAACCAGATTACCTCGATGAGTCAATCTTTGAGGATGATGTCGAAGAGGATTCATATGACGATGGATCTGACTCTTGTGGTAATGGCGATGAAGATATGTATGAAAAAGCTAAGCAGATAGTATTTGAAAGAAAGGGTGCTTCTGCTTCATATCTCCAAAGAAGACTTGGAATTGGATACAACAGAGCGGCTAAGCTCGTTGAACAGATGGAAGAAGAAGGTATTGTAGGACCTGCAAATGGTTCTAAACCAAGGGAGATATTAAGATATGAATAAGAGTGCTATTAAAAATGGTGAATTAATAAAAGAAGAGGATGCAGTTGTTTCAATTACATCCCGTGAAGTTCAATGTAATTTTTCTGTCTATGAAGCTTTAAGAGTACTTGGAGGAAAGGTAGTACACCTTTGTGATCATGAAAAAAGATTAAAAGAAAGTGCTGCAATGTTAAATATGAAGCTTCCTGCTCTTAATCTTAAAGAAAACATTGAAAAGTTAATTAAAAAGGATAACTTAAAGGACGTTACAATGCGTATTTTAGTTATCGGGGGAAAAAATCCTCAAGTATTTATTACATACCAAGATTTATTAACATACCCTGATTCTTACTATGAAAAGGGAATTGGGGTTACCACCTATTTTGGCGAACGCTTTATGCCAAAGTGTAAAACAAGTAATTTGCTACTTAGCTACCTTGCACTAGAAGATGCAAAAAGCAAAGGTGCTTTTGAAGCTCTACTAGTTGATAGAAATAATAGAGTGCTTGAAGGAACTCGCTCTAACTTCTATATGTTAAAGGATAATGTAATTTACACCGCAGGTGATGAATATGTCCTCTCTGGAGTTACAAGAATTTCTGTACTAAAAGCATTGGAAGAAATGGGTGTAAAAGTAGTATTTGAAAGTCCAAAGTTAAGTGAAATTGAGAGTGCAGATACACTCTTTATTTCATCAACAAGTATGGCGGCAATGCCTGTTTCTACTTTGAACTCAAAACCTATCAAATGTGATTTTGATTTTGTAAAACGTGTTACAACATATGTAAGAGCACACGAACTTGATTAATAGAGTAGTTATTTCCAATAGACAAAAAATCTTAATACAATAATAATGTAGTTATTGAATATAAGAATTTTTTTATTGGGTAATATATGAATTTTAATCAATTAGGTTTAACAGATAATGTTCTAGAAGGAATAAAAGCTTCTGGTTTTGATAGTTGTACAAACGTTCAAGAAATGGTTCTTCCTGTTTCTCTATCGGGAAAGGATGTAATGGTTCAATCCAAGACAGGATCAGGAAAAACTGCTGTATATCTTATTACTATTTTAGAACAATACCAGAAGAGGAAGAATGCAAATCTTCCTCTTCCAGTTAGTTTAGTAATTGCACCAACAAGAGAGCTTGCACTTCAAATTGAGGAAGACGCTAAATTACTCTCAAGTCATCTTGATGGTTTTAAGGTCGGTTGTTTCTATGGTGGTGTTGGTTACCAAAGACAAAATGAAGAGATTAGCTCAGGACTTTCTCTATATGTTGGAACCCCTGGAAGATTAATTGATTTCGCATCATCTAGTAAAATTGATTTTAGACAGTTTTCTACTGTTGTTATCGATGAAGCAGACAGAATGTTTGATATGGGTTTTTATCCTGATGTTCAAAGAATGTTCTCTATGATGTGTGCAAAGGAAGATCGTCAAACACTATTACTTTCTGCAACACTCTCAACAAGAGTTAGAAATTTAGCTTGGGAGTATATGAATGACCCAATTGAAATCGAAAGTCAACCTGAAGAAATAACTGTTAAAAATATTACTCAAGAACTATTTCATGTTTCTAAAGATGAAAAGTTTTCTCTATTACTCTCTCTTTTAAATAAGATTGCTCCAAAAAGTTGTTTAATTTTTACAAATACTAAAGGACGTGCTGTTGAGGTTTCAAAACGTCTTGCCTTAAATGGATATAAAACTAGCTACCTTATGGGTGATATGCCTCAAAAGGAGCGCTTAGATGCTCTAAATAAGATGAAAAATGGTAGTCTTGATATTTTAGTTGCAACAGATATTGCTGCAAGAGGCTTACAAATTGATGACCTTGAATTAGTAGTAAATTACGATATTCCTGAAGACTATGAAGCATATGTTCATAGAATTGGAAGAACAGCAAGAGCTGGTAAGAGTGGAAAGGCGATTACCTTAGCTTGTGAAGAATACATTTATGGCCTAGAGGCTATTGAAAACTATATTCAAATGAAAATACCTGTATTGTGGGCTGACGAAGTTGGTTTAGTTGAAGTAGAAGATAAAAGTGCTGGCTATAAGAGTGTTAAGAAAAGTCCAAAGCAATCTAAGACTAGAGCAAAGAAGGGTACAACCCAAAAGAAGGTTAGTGAAAAAGGTAAAAAATCAGTTGATTACGATAAGCTTGCCAAAATGTCTCCTGAAGAGAGAATGGCTTACTATAAGAAAACATATGGTTCAAGTGAGCAAGCAAAAAGCGTTAAGAAAGAAAGTAGTGATAATAAAAGGAAAAGTAGCGTAAGTGGTATGCCTAATGTCAAAAGCGCTCCTTCTCAAAAAACTACAGAGCCAAAGAAGGGTATTATCAGTCGCATATTTGGATTATTTAGGAGAGCAAAATGAAGCTTTTCAAGAGATTTGTAGCTTACTATAAGCCCTTTCTAAATCTATTTATTTTAGATATTTCAGTTGCAACTTTTTCATCTGTGCTTTCTATTCTTTTTCCAATGTTAACTAGGTATTTATTAAATAAGCCAATACCTGAAAGAGATTATCATGGAATGACTATTATTTTTGCCATTATGATAGCTGTCTATATTATTCAAGCTGTAAGTAACTACGTTAGGATTCGTTGGGGACATATTTTAGGTGTTAGAATGGAAAATAAGATGAGAGAGGATTTATTCTCTCATCTTCAAACCCTTTCTTTTTCATATTTTGATAAAACAAAGACTGGAACAATAATGAGTAGAATTTCAAACGATTTGTTCCAGATTGCTGAAGTAGCTCACCATGGTCCTGAAGATTTATTAATAAGTATTGCAACAATTATTGGCGCATATATTTTAATGTTCTTTATTTCAGTTCCACTTGCGCTTGTTTCTTTAATTCCACTTCCATTTATGCTCTTCTATGGCATTGTTTTTGGACACAGAATGAAGGAAAAAAATAGGGCAGTTAGAAGATCTGTTGCAAATATTAATGTTGATGCAGAGAACTCTATCCAAGGGATAAGAGAGGTAAAATCCTTTGCACAAGAGAACTTCCAAAAGAATAAGTTTGAAGCATCAAATGTAAAGCTAAAGGAAACAAGAGAAGCAATGTATAAGCAAATGGCTTCTTACCATGCTGGAATTGGCTTTATGAGAGACTTATACTACCTAGTTACAGTTGCAGGAGGAGCGTTATTAATTGCTTTTGGTTATGCAGAACTTACAGATTTATTAACATTCGTCCTCTATGTTTCTGTAGTATTACCTCCAATTGATCGACTTATTAACTTTACAGAGCAACTTCAACAGGGTATTGCCTCTTTTGAACGCTTTACCGAGGTAATGGATATTAAGCCTGAAATTGAAGATGAAAAGGATGCAAAAGAGCTAGTTGTGAAGGATGCAACAATTAAGTTTGATGATGTTTCTTTTTCATATGAATCAAGAAGTGGAGAAAAGGTAACTTCAAACTTAGATTTAGTAATTCCTGGAGGATCTAGAGTTGCTATAGTTGGTGAAAGTGGTGCTGGAAAAACAACAATTGTCTCTCTTTTAGCAAGATTCTATGAGCGTGATAAGGGAAGTATCACTATTGATGGTGTTGATATAAAGAATGTAACCCAAGAGTCCTTACATAAGGCAATTGGATTTGTTCAACAAAATGTATTCTTATTTGATGCATCAATTAGAGAAAACCTTAGATATGGAAAGAGCGATGCAACTGATGAAGAACTTTGGAAAGCATTAAAGATTGCAAATCTATATGACTTTGTTAAAGGTTTACCTGAGGGGCTCGATACAGAGGTTGGAGAACGTGGTACTAGATTATCTGGTGGTCAAAAGCAAAGATTATCAATTGCAAGAGTATTTTTGAAAAACCCACCAATATTAATCTTTGATGAAGCAACAAGTAGCTTGGATAGTGAAAGTGAAGCATTAATTCAAGATGCCTTTAACAATATTTCTAAAGGAAAGACTTCAATTGTAATAGCCCATAGACTCTCAACTATCGTTGATTGTGATAAAATATTTGTCATTGAGAAGGGCAGTGTAAAAGAAGCTGGAAACCATCAAGAATTACTTGCAAAGAATGGCCTTTATGCAAGATTATATAATGTGAAAAGGGATGAGTTATGATTAAGTTTATTAAGATTGCTATTGCTGCAATTATTATAATTCCATTTTTAATTTTGAGCTATGTGCCTATTTTTATTTCTTTTTTATTTAGAAAAGCGGGAAATGAAAAGGCATCAAGATTTATTATTGATAAAACAGCACACTTCTTAATAAGATTAATATTCTTATTACTTGGTGGTAAGGTTGTCCTAGAAGGATCTGAAAATATTCCAAGCGAAGGAAGAATTTGCTTTATCGCAAATCATACCTCCCTCCTTGATTGTATTGCTGTAATGTATCCAAAGAATGTATTTACAGGCTTCATTGGTAAGGTTGAAGTAAAGAAAATTCCAATAGTAAGCAATTGGTTTAGTGTCCTAAATTCAGTTTATATCGATAGAAAGAGTCCAAGAGACTCAATTAAAGCTATCCTTCAAGGCTCTGAAAACATAAAAGGTGGACTTCCAATGACAATCTTCCCTGAGGGCACAAGAAGTAAGGATGGCCTTGTTCATGAGTTTAAGGCTGGTTCATTTAAGATGGCTACTCGTGTTGATGCAATAATCTGCCCTTGTGTAATAAAAGGTACTAGATATCTATTTGAAACACCTTATTCTTTATTAAGAAAGAAAGTTTACATTACTTTCTTACCTCCAATTGATACTTCAAAACTAAGTGAGGAAGAGAAAAAGGATGTACATAGTAGTATTGAAAATAGCATCAGAGAGTGCTATGAAAAGCTTCCTGAAATTAAAAAGAATAAATAATGCTTAAAGTAGAAAATCTTTCTTTTTCTTATACTGTTTATGAAAGCACCTCTAACAGGGTGCTTTTTGACAATGTTTCATTTGAATGTGGTGAAAATGAAAATGTGTTAATTTTAGGAAATCCTGAAAAAGGAAAATCTACACTCTCCCTGATTCTTTCAGGATTAACTCCGAAATATAATGATGGAACGCTAAAAGGAACCATTACTTATGATTTAATGGATGTAAGTACTGCACTTGATGAGATGACAGTTTTTTCTTTAGTTGTTCAAAATGCTACAGATTTTATCATTTCATCAACAGTAGAAGAAGAAATTGTTTTCCCAATGGAAGCTTTAGGCCTTGATAAAAAGGAAATGGAAAAAAGGCTTAGCGAGGTACTATCTTTTTGGGGACTCGAAAAATATAGAGATATTTCCACATCAGAGCTTAGTGGTGGTGAAAAGCGTAGATTAATGCTTTGTGCAGCAGATGTTTGTCAAAGTAAATATATAATTTATGACGAAGCTTTTGATGACCTTGATATTAGTTATAGAAAAAAACTAAGCCAAAGATTGAAAGAGAGAAAGTGTGGATCTGTTGTTTTTGCTTCTCACTATCTTTCATGTTTTGATGGCATATTTGATAAAACCTATATTTTAGATAATACGTTAATTGAAGCAGATGAAAAGCTAATTAATAGATTTTCTGAAATACCTAAGTTTATAATTAACTCCAAAATAACTGATGAAGAATTAGTTGTTAGAAACCTTACCTTTACCCATCCTCATAGATCTGTATTAGAGGAGAGGCCTTTTACAATCAAAGTTGATAACTTTTCGCTCAAGAAGGGGGATGTTGTAACTCTTAAGGGATTAAATGGAAGTGGCAAATCTACATTTTCATCAATCCTATGCGGGCTTTATGATAAGGAAAGTGGTGAAATAAGATATAAAGGAAAGAGTCTAAAGAAGAAGGAATTATCAAGAATTGTGGGCTATATGTTCCAAAATCCTGATTTCCAAATCTTCTTACCAACTGCTTATGATGAGCTTTCATTTGCCTTAGACTATTTAAAGCTTACCCAAAAAGAGAAGAAAAAGAGGGTTGAAGAGTTATTATCTATTTTTAATTTAAAGGGTGATGAAGTTGCCTCATTGATGAGTTATGGAGAAAGAAAAAGACTTCAATGTGCCATTTATTACTCTCTTGATAGACCTTTTTATATCCTAGATGAATTAGATAGTGCCCTTGATTACAAAGAATCTATTAGACTAATAAATTTACTATCATCAAAGGGGTCTGGAATATTGTTAATAACCCATGATGAAGAATTTGCAAATAAGATTACTAATCATGGCTACTATATAGAAAATGGAGTGTTATATGCAGATTAATACTTATATAGCATCCTCTTCTTTTTATCATAGGTTTGATGTTAGAGCAAAAATCATTTTTACTCTATTAATGTGCATCTCTGTATTCTTTGAAATGCCACTTAGTATGCATTACTTATTAATTGTATTAATAACATTATTATCATTAATTTCTGTTAAGCTTAAGGTAACACTTCATAACATCAAGCTATTGCTCCCCGTAACAATTTTTATGGTTTTATTTATGCCTCTTCAAGAAAGAAGTGGAAGTGTTCTCTTAAGCTATCATGGTTTTACTATCATCACATATGAAGGACTACATATTGTACAGGTGTTAATTTCAAGATTTTATTTTATCTCTTTAATTTGCACACTGTTACTTGAAACTTCCACTAGTAGAGATATTTTACTTGCTTTAAAGAGCTTTAAACTCCCCGATTCAGCTTGTATGGTGCTCTCCCTAGCTCTTAGATTTATTCCTTCGTTTGCTTCAACTTTTAGTAGAATAAAAGATAGTCAAAGATTAAGACTTCCAAATCCAGAGAGTGCAGATAGTGAGAAGAAATCATTTACCAAGCTTATTCCAACATTCACTTCAGCTCTAGTTGTAGCTTTAAAAAGTATAAATACAACAGCTGCAGCATTGGACCTAAGAGGGTATGGAAGAAAGAGAAAAAAATCTGAATTTCATAGTCTTCCTGGAGGAATAAAACTGTTTACACATTTGGCTATTAGCATTATTATTCCTGCTATATTTTTATTGACCTTGGAGGCTATAAATGTCTAAAGAAAAGAGTAGTACAGTAAAAATTGCAACCCTTGCAATTTGTATTGCTGTAGTATGTGTTTTTACAATGGTTATAAAGATTCCAACAGCAAGAGGATATCTTAATCCATGTGATGTAGCTATATGTTTTATTGCATACACACTTGGTCCTGTAACCGCTGGATTATCAGCAGGAATTGGAACCGCCTTAGCAGATGCTCTCGGAGGTTATCCACAATGGGCAATTATTAGCTTTATTGTTCATGGTTTAGAAGGCCTTTTGATGGCATTAATTATGAATAAGGATGAAATTACATTAGCAAGAAAGATTATTGCAGGTATCGTTTGTATGGTAGTTGTAGCTGGTGGCTATTGCCTCTTAGCAGGTATGTTCTTAACAGGCTTTCCAACTGCTATTGCTGAAATTCCTGGTAATTTAATTCAAAGTGGTGTAGGTGTTGTTGCTGGCTTTATTTTAAGCGAAGCAGTAAGGAAGGCTTATCCACCTGTAAAGACAATATCTTGGTAGAACTATGGAAAAGAATCACGATACTGTAATTGTTTTAGATTTTGGTGCTCAATATAGCCAGCTTATTGCTAGAAGAGTTAGAGAGCTTGGAGTATACAGTCAAATTGTACCTTTCAATACTAGTGCAGAGGAAATAAAAAAAATGGCTCCGAAGGGAATTATTTTCTCAGGTGGTCCTGCATCAGTAAGCCAAGCTCTTTCACCTAGGCCTGATAAAGAAATCTTTAATCTTAATATTCCTATCCTTGGAATATGTTATGGTTTACAAGTAATGTCTCTTTTACTTGGTGGTCATGTTACATGTCCAGAAAAAAAGGAATATGGTATTGCTAATATCAATATTATAAAAGCGAGTAAGCTATTAAAAGATGTTTCAAACCTTTCTCAGGTTTGGATGAGCCATGGAGATAGCGTAGATAAAATCCCTGAAGGCTTTAGCACAACTGCAAACACTCCAAACTGTCCATATACAGTAATTGAAGATGAAAAAAGAAACTTTTATGGAGTTCAGTTCCACCCTGAAGTAGTACACTCTGTTGAAGGTCAAAAGATGCTTTCTAATTTCGTTCTTGATATTTGTAAAGCTAAAGCTGACTGGAATATGGGTAACTTCATAAATGAAGCAGTTGAGAGTATTAGAAAAGAAGTTGGCGATGGACAAGTCTTGTGTGGATTATCTGGTGGTGTTGACTCCTCTGTTGCAGCTGTATTAATTCATAAAGCTATTGGTGATAAGCTTGTGTGTGTATTTGTTAATAACGGTATGCTCAGAAAGAATGAAGCCCAAAACGTTCTTGACCTTTTTGGTAAGCACTTTAATATGAGACTTCAATATGCAGATGCAGAAGATATGTTCTTAACAGCTTTGAAGGGTAAAACTGATCCTGAGGATAAGAGAAAAACTATTGGTAAGCTCTTTGTTGATACTTTCTACAATGAAGCAAGAAAGTGTGGTGAGATTACTCACTTAGCACAAGGTACTCTATATCCAGATATTGTTGAATCAAAATCTCCATTTGGAGGTCCTACCTCAACAATTAAATCCCACCACAATGTAGGTGGCCTTCCTGAAGATTTAAAGTGGAAGTTACTTGAACCTTTAAAAGAGCTTTTTAAAGATGAAGTAAGAGAACTTGGTAGAGAGTTAGGCCTTCCTGAAGAACTAGTAGACCGTCATCCATTCCCTGGTCCAGGTCTTGGTGTTAGATGTATTGGAGAAGTAACTAAAGAGCGTCTCGATACCTTAAGAGATGTAGATGCTATCTTTATTGAGGAAATAAGAAATGCTGGACTTTACCATGAAATTTGGCAAGCTCTTGCTGATTTATTACCTGTAAAGAGCGTTGGCGTACAAGGTGATGAAAGGACTTATAGAGAAGTTTGTACTCTACGTGCTGTTACTAGCCAAGATGCTATGACCGCAGATTGGTATCGCCTCCCATATGATGTAATGCAAAAATGTGCTTCTAGAATATGTAATGAAGTAAAAGGTGTTAATAGAGTCCTTTATGATATCACTTCAAAACCACCAGCAACAATAGAGTGGGAATGATTATATTTTTAACGTGATAAATAAATCGTTATAAGACAATTATTTGTTTTATGACGATTTTTATTTTATGTCAATTATCGCTATTATTTCGGATTTTTCCTTCCAAATTCCTACCAGCGGGTATACGTATTATTTTTATTATCTGGACTTCTATCATAAGTATGTAACCTCAGCTCTGGTCTCTGTGATGCAGAAAAGGAAGGACTTCCTTCCGACCACAAAGGGGCTTATCATGTTCTGGGAGGCTTATGTGAAATTTAGCATAGGCCGCCTTATGCGCAGGTTTTGAATATGTGGCGCTTTCAAGGTGCCGTCGTCTTAAGGATATCGGAATCAGCCGTCCTTATTTCAGAAAGGGATATCAGATATTCTACAGAGGCAATGATATTATTTTCACGATTTACAGAGGGTGTGGCTTGAAGATACATCCGAATTACCTTCGCATGATGATATTCCTATGGTTGTTAAACATAGTTTTGTCGGCTTTTCTTCCGTAAATCACGCATCCATAGACTACGATATCCATTCAATATGCAGTACTCTATAGAAGAAGTATCATCTGATTAAGATGGTTGTTGCTGTTTTTGTAAAGGTGGATGAATCCTTTTTTCTCATAATAGCCGATAAGATCGT